>PDTB01000022.1 GCA_002748665.1 Dethiosulfovibrio peptidovorans
GATCAGGTGGCCTTTTATGGAGAGGTCACGGGAGCTTCGGTTCATATCGTACACGTCAGTTCGGCTCTGGGAGCGAGTCGAATTGCCCTTGCCCGGGGCCGGGGCGTTGACATCACCGGGGAGACCTGTCCTCAATATCTGGTTCTCACGGATGCGGTATATGAGGAAACGGAAGGCCATCTGTACTCGGCCAGTCCTGCACTTCGAAAGGATCGAGACAGGGCCGCTTTGTGGAAAGCCCTTCGAATCGGAGGGATCGACTTCGTCGCGACGGATCATTGCCCCTTCACCAGAGAGCAAAAAACCTGGACGGGAGACTTCGCCGATCTCCCCTACGGTATTGCCGGAGTGGAGACCTCTTTGCCGCTGGTGTATTCTTTTGGGGTTGGGGCCGGTCTCCTGCCGCTGGAAACCTTGCCCGTCGTTATGTCTCAGGCACCGGCTGATCGGTATGCTTTGCCGGGCAAGGGGCGAATCCTGCCGGGATACGACGCTGACCTCGTTCTCTTCGACCCGCAGGCCCGGTGGAGCCTCTCGGCCTCGAAATTTCACATGAACGTGGATTTCTGTCCGTACGAGGGCATGGAGGTCAGGGGGCGAGTTGTGAGCACTTTCTCTCGAGGAGAGGAGATTTACTGTGACGGTGAACTCTGCTGCGAACCGGGCAGGGGACGATACCTTTTCCGAGCGCCAAGGCCGAAAGTCCGTTGATGATCGACCTGGAGCATAAATACTAACTTACAGAACGGAGGACGAACCATGAGCACGAGAGTCGTAGTGGCCCTGGGAGGGAACGCCATCCTTCAGAGAGGGCAAAAAGGGACGGAAGTGGATCAGAGAGAGAACGTCAGGAAGACGGTGCACCAGATTGTCAGGATGATTGAGGCGGGGTACGAGGTCGTCCTGACGCACGGCAACGGTCCCCAGGTTGGAGCGATTCTCATCCAGAACGAAGCAGGGAGAGAGAAAGTCCCAGCCATGCCCATGGACGTCTGTGGTGCAGAAAGCCAGGGCTTCATCGGCTACATGTTTGTTCAGGAATTCAAGAAAGCCCTTTTGGAGAGGAAACTCGACAAAGAACCTCTGTGCCTGGTAACTCAGGTAGAGGTCTCGGCCGACGATCCTGCCTTTGTGAACCCCACGAAGCCGGTGGGCCCCTTTTACGACGAAGCCACAGCCAAGGCCCGTATCGAGTCCTCGGGAGAAAGCTGGATTGAGGACGCCGGGCGTGGATGGAGACGTGTGGTTCCTTCTCCCAAGCCCATCAACATCGTTGAGCGCCGTGCCGTGAAAGAGCTGGCGGACAACGGGTATGTGGTGGTGGCCTCCGGTGGCGGTGGTATCCCTGTGGTGAAGAGCGACAAGGGGGGGTACGACGGCGTTGAGGCGGTCATCGACAAGGACCTCGCCGGAGAGCTTCTCGCCCAGCAGGTGAACGCCGACCTGTTCATGATCCTGACCGACGTGCCCAAGGTGGCGCTTCGCTACGGAACTCCCGATGAGGAGTGGCTGGGCAAAGTCACCATCGAGCAGATGAAGGGCTACCAGTCCGAGGGACACTTTAAAGCCGGTTCCATGGGACCCAAGGTCGCAGCGGCCATGGCCTTTGTTGAAAACGGTGGTACTCGAGCTGTCATCGCCAGTCTGGACCAGGCCCTGGAAGCTCTCGAGGGCACGGAGGGAACTCAGATCGTCAAATAAAGACGGTCTCACAATCTCAGCAGACGTTAGGAGACGGACACTCTTCTCACAAAGTTGTCCGTCTTTTTTGTGTTGCTCTGAGAGATCCTCAAGCCTTCGTATCACTTGGGCATCAGATTTGTTTCTGGAGGAAGGGCTGGAAGGGCTTGTTCAGAAGCTCCTTTATCGTTTATTCTAAGAGAAAAGATTGGAGTTTGTTCCCAGCTGCTAAGGTGTGTCATTCGACAAATAAGTCATCGCAATGTTTAGCGACAAGAAGGAGGAGACGATGAAAAACTTGAAGCGTTGGGGAAGTGCGTTCGTTTTCGTTTGGGGTTTGCTTCTCTGTTTGGGGTATGGCCTCTCGGAGGCTGCGTTGCCCAAGGGATCTATCGCGGTACTTGTCAAGAGTGCATCACGACAGGAAGCGGCGCAGGTGGCGTCGATTTTTACGCAGAAACTGATTGCCAAGGGGTATAAGGTCGTGGATCCGAAAAAGCTTCAGGCTATCAGAAAAAGCAAGGCCGCAGCTCTGGCGTTGGAGGGTAACGTCGATGCGATCATGAAACTGGGGCGACGGTACGGGTTCAGCACCATGATCACCGCTAACGTCCAGGCGGGGCAGCCTGTGAAGAATGAATTTAAACTGTACACGGGAACGTCGTCGATTGCGGTGATGGTGACGGCTTCGAATGGATCGCAGGTCTATGCCGATACCACGGCGGGAAAGCAGGTGGGGTACACTCCGTCGGAGGCACAGCAAAAATCTTTGGAGGCAGCAGCAGAGTTGGCGGTCAACAGGATGACGGAATAGGACAACTGGAGGAATTGTGTGTAAGGAGGTGTGATGATGAGGCGAATTTTCGGTGTCTTGTGTTGGACTCTGGCGCTGGGAGTGCTGCTTTCGGCTGTTGCCCTGGCACAGCCGCGTTTGGCGGTTCGAGAGTTTGAAAACAAGACGGAGGGGAACGTTCCTGCGTCCGCTATTACAGAGATGATGACAACGGAACTTTATGATGCGGGGATCTTTACTCTGGTGGAGCGAGAAAAGCTGGGATACGTTGCCGACGAGGTTCGACTGGCACAGTCGGGACTTATGGATGAATCCACGGCACCTCAGTTGGGTAAGATTAAAGGGGCTCAGTATTCGATGACAGGGGCTGTCACACAGTATTACTATAAGGCGGCGGGAGCTGTCGTGCCTATTCCCAGCGTAGGTGGGGTTGGCGGAGCTTCGAACACAGCCTATGTGACTTTGGATATTCGCATTATTGATAATCAAACAGGTGAGGTCATCTACGCCGCAGCAGAGCAGGGAGCTTCGAACCAAACCGTAGGGGGGCTCATAACCCGATACGGAGGTTTTGGAGCTGGCAAGATCAACGGTATTCTGGCCGCTGCGACACGTAAAGCCGTGTTGAAGCACGTACAGCGTATGAGCGAAAAATCCTTCTAGTTCGAGAAAATATGCAGGAAAGTGAGGGGCTTTTTGATGAAGAAAATGGCGATGCGGTCTTTGTGCTTGGCGTTGGTGATCTCCGCTTTTATGGTGTTTCCTCTGTGGGGACAGGAGAAAGTCCGCCTTGGTGTGTACCAGTTCGAGAGCAAGGTCGCGGGGGTATCGCAAAAGCAGGCCAATGCAGTCATGGACATGATGACCCGGGCCCTTGCCAATTCAAAATCTATCTCGCTCATTGAACGAGCGGAATTGGACAAGGTTGGTGCGGAGATCAGATTGGGGATGTCTGGCTTAGTGGATGCCGGTACGGCTGCTGAGGTAGGGCGTATTGCAGGGCTCCAGTATATTCTTCTGGGTGCTGTCACGGAGTTGAGTAAGAAGGCGTCGGGGGGAGCGATTCCCATTTTTGGAGGAATCGGTGTCGCAAGCGGTTCAGAGGAAATGCAGGCGACCATCGATCTGCGTGTCGTTGATACCTCAACTGCCGAGGTGACGTTGGCGCTCTCCGAGACGGGCTACTCCAGCAACGAAGCCTCCGGCGTTATGATTGCCGGTGCTGTTGTTGCTGAGGGCACGTTCGACGGCCTCGAAAGCCGTGCTATTGCCGATGCGGTCTCTCGTCTGGCCGCACAAGTCCGTAACTCTCTGGGCGGTGAGAGCTCCCACATTTTGGCTGTCCAGGGTAAGGAGGCCACGATAGACATCGGTTCCAGTATGGGGGCGAAAGAAGGAGCTCTGTATCTTGTGTATGCTGACGGCGAAACGATCCTTGGCATAAACAACGAGGTAATCGGTCGAAAGAAAGTAGCCCTCGGGGTTCTCAAGGTTCGAGATACTGCCGCTAACTACAGCACCTGTATCTTCGTCAAGGGGAGCAAGTCTGAGTTGGTGCGTCGAGGAGACAAAATCGAGCCTATCAGCCCCAAGAAACTCAAAAAGATCAAGTACGCCTCCTCACGACCTGCTAAATCAAGCGACACGTTTGAGCAGATCTTTGGCTCGAAGGATGGTGCAGGGAAACAGAAGACGACACCGAACTCCGTTGCTTCGACTCCTGCAAAATCAGAGTCGAAAAAGGCCTCCGAGGTCAGACCAGTTCCAGCCACCAAAAAACCGGCGCCATCTTCAAAAAAGATCGCTGGCTTTGACCCCAACAACTCGACGGACTCAAAGGTCATCCAAACGTACCCTCTTTCTGCAGGAGACAAAAACATGCTGGGTATCATGCATCGTAATGCGTACAATAAATTCAAGCGAGGACGTTACAAGGACGCCTACAAGGGGTTCGCAAAGGCCGTAGATTCCTATGCCTCTGTGAATTATCTCTCGGCCTATTGGGCTGGAGTGAGCGCATATAAGCTCAGGGAAAAAGAAAAGGCACTTGAATGGATTGACAAAGCTCTCTCGATTAATCCAGACTACGTTCCTGCTCAGGAATACAAGGCGAAGAAACTTAAAAAATAGGAGGTTATGTACAAAACAGGCCCGGCTGGTTTCTTATGCCGGGCCTGTTTTTTACCTGTCTGGGTCCGCTACTGCGATGGCGACCAGGCCGTATATACCAAAACAGGCCACGATGACCAGCTCGGCCACAGTTGGACGCCGCCCACGGCCCATTGCTCGAATGCCGATTAATACGACGAGACAGAGCAACAGGACTGCGATGGCCCAAGCGCTTCCGAGCTCAACGGAGATCTCCATGCTTCCCGAGCGTCGGTGGCCTATCTTTATCGAGAAGGGAAACAGGGCTTTGTATATCCGTTTTTCCGTGGTGACGGCACCTCGGGACATGAGGTGGCTGTATCGGGAGATGACGTGGTAGTCTCTGTTCATGACGACAGCGTGGATTGTTGTCTCATCGGACCAGATGGCCGTGACGTAGAGAGGATCGGTGATGAGCTTGAAATCCATGCTGTCCGGGTCGTAGCCATCTACAGGGAGGGGGATTACCCGGTAGTTATCGTAGGTGAGCAGACCGATACGACCGTCTCCGGCAAGGATCAGGCCATAATAGGCCTTTCGGGTGTTCTCCGAAACGGAGATGAACCGGGTCTTCAGTCTGGGATCAATTGGTGTCCGGATCACCACGGGGCGGCCTTTCTGCCGTTGTACGTGATACACAACCCAGTCATGGTCCACCATGAAAGCTCCTTCGTCAAAAGGTTTGAGCACCGAGACGCGGGTGTTCACCGACCGAGCAGGAAAGACGAACCCCTTGTCCTTCAACGCTTCGGTAAAGGCCGCCGTCAGGTCGGGATCCAGCTGATTGGTATCTGCGTTGATAAATTCCATGGCGTCGTCGGTCATCCGATAGAGATCGTCGGGAAAGACAAGTCTGGCCTGGCCTCTCTTGCTCTCCAGGAGAGGCCACAGAGGTGTTCTGGACATGTGTTCAGGCAAAATTTCCGGGGTAAGTGACAGGACCTGGCGCTCAGCTTTGATGGCCCGTCGATCAAAAGATCGACCGTCGATTTCCATGGGGAGCAAGCCCCATATCTCCATGTTCTTAGAGTAAATAAAGGGCAGAAGTTTCTCGAATTCGTGCCGACTGTAATACGTTCCGTCCTCATCCCGATAGGCGATCTCCGAATGATGGTCCTCGGCCTTGGAATGGACTTCTTGGGGTACGGGGCCGACGATTTGCTCCCTATAAATGAAGCGCTTTATAATGGGGCTGAAGAGTAAATGTGTCTTCCCTATGGATCGAGAAAAAAGCTTCTCGTAGGCTGAGGGGAGATAGACCGCTAAAATGAGCACGGTCAGTAGTACGAGGGCTACAGTGGCTAAGCGCCTCATGAGGACACCCTCCTGAAACGAAATCGATAGGCCGGAAGCAACACGCCAGGGATCATGAGTGCTAAGGGCAGCAGGAGAGGAAGAAGGATGGATCCATATCCTGCCGGTGGAACGTGACGAAGATAGAGCCCCGCCACTCCGATCGCCACGGCACCGTGAAGGATCTTCATGGCATATCGGGGTTCCAGGAGCCCTAAGGTCACCCCCAGATAGGCACTCAGTCCAGCCATAGTCCAAGGCAGAACCGTCAGCCAGGCGGTCGTCACGGCTTCTCGCGGAAAGTATTTGGCGGTGAGAAGACCCAGAAGCCCCATATCCATGGCCATTATCAAAGCAGCGGAACCCATGCCTATCAGCACATGTGTCATGACCGTGACGTGAGTGGGTACGGGCAGGTGGAGGGAGAGACGAAATCGCTCGTCCTTCATCTCCGGGAGAAACTGTACGAGACCCAGCAAGGTTCCAGTGAGTACCAAGGTGTATTTCAGTGGTTTGTAGTAGAGGTAGCCTAAGTGGAGGGTTCGGTACCAGACCGTCTCGGGGTGGTCCATGACGAACAAATGATGGGTGTCCATCGCTATCACGGCCATAATGGCGCCGTTGACCCCGAGAAGGGTCAGCCAGAGCCATCGAATTTTTATGGATTCCTTATATAAAATAGGACGAATCATCTCAATACCTCCCGGTGTACCCGATAAAGGCGTCCTCCAGGGTCATGGCCTGGGGGGCGAGTCCTTCGGGGTCAAGGCCCTGGTCCAGAAGAGCTTGGACCACTTCAGGTTCTTCGTCGAAGCTGAATAACTCCCAATGATCTTGATGGGTCTCCACGTTTTTGATAGGCCCCTGGGATCGTGGCTCGAGTCCCCCAGGGCGTCGAGGCAGGTAAAAACGTCGAAATGTTGTCATAAACGAATCCAGGGAGGTTCGAAGAGTTTGACCACCTCGCTCCAGGAAGATCACCTCGTCCACAAAACCTTTCATGTCCTGGATCACATGAGAGGTGAGAAAGACCGTTCGTTTGCCCTCCTTGAGATACTCAGCCATATAATCAAGAAAAAGCCGTCGGTATCCAGCATCCAACCCCATGGAGTAATCGTCCAGAATTAACAGCTCGGGCTGTTGGGCCATGATAAGCCCTAAAACGACCTGCGAACGTTGACCGCAGGACATGTTGCTGATTTTGTGTGTATAGGGTAGTCCCAAGCGATCCACGAGATTATAGTACGCATCTCGATTCCACAGGGGATAGTGAGGAGCGTACATGGCTTCAATCTGGGCAATTGTCATGAACTCATAGGTCAGGTGTCCCTCAAAAAGAAGGCCAATTCGCGCTCTGGTGTCTGGTCGGAGATCATGAGAATCCTGGCCGAAAACGGTACAACGACCCGATGAGGGGCGCAGAAAGCCCATGACGATCTTGATCAACGTTGTCTTGCCCACGCCATTTTTCCCCAGGAGACCGTATACTTTTCCTGGAGGAATTGACATGTTCAGTCCCTCGTAAATGGTTCGGTTTCCGTATCGGTGACTCAGGTTCTCGATGTATATAATGTCACTCATAACCCTGTTCACGGAAAATCCCTCTTTTCCTTCTGTTTTTCACTTTTTACGGTCATAGTAGCACGATACGCCATTTTTTTCCAGAAAAAAAAGCTTTTGTGTTACACAATACGATACTGGTGGTATCGTATTCGTATCGCAGTTGGTTTTGTCTTGTGATCTTCTTTGGAGCATGCAGGTCAAAAATACGTTGGGGCGAGACAGGGCTCTGGCGGAACGAACTGAGACTGGGAGACTCGGATGTGGGGTTTTAGAGATGCCCTTGAATAAAAACACCTGTCTCCTGTCCCCTGCTTGGTATATTTGCCCCTGTTGCCGTGAATGAGGGCCATTTCGCCGTGAGCTTTGTACTCCTTCCTGAGCCTGATAATCTGCCTCCGACAGAGGCTCAGGGACTCCGCTGCCTTCTGCTTGGTCATCTTCCCGTTGACCAGCAGCTCCATGACCTTGATCCGCTTGATTTCCTTGTACGACACTGTCACTCGCTTCTGTTTCATACCTGGGGGGGAGAGTTTCACTGAGCAATGACAGGCAACGACACCCCCCTTTACAATTGGTTCAAGCTTTGTTATACTAACCGCCGCAACGTAAAGAGCGGGGTCGTAGCTCAGCTGGTTAGAGTGCCGGCCTGTCACGCCGGAGGTCGCGAGTTCAAGTCTCGTCGGCCCCGCCATTCACGTTCGGTGCGGAAGTAGCTCAGGGGTAGAGCACAACCTTGCCAAGGTTGGGGTCGCGGGTTCAAATCCCGTCTTCCGCTCCATATGACCGCGGGGTGGAGCAGTTATAACGTGCCACAAGGAGGGATTTCCGATGAATAAAAGCAGGGTATCTGCGGCTTATCGTCTGCTCAAGGTTCAGGTTGATTTGGGGCACGGGGGCTGCGAAGGGCAGTTTTTCGCCTATGTTCTCTATGATGAGAGGGGGATTCGGCTCTGTCATGGTCGTTGCACTGAGCCTGGAGCTTCAAGCTGCCTCCACGGTGGAATAAAAGCAGCGTGGCGGGATTTCTCTGTCTTTGTGGATGAGGATGCCGTTGTGGGTGGCAAGCAGCCCAAGTCTTCCGAGAGCGACGCTTCTCAGGATGATCAATCGGATGCAGACATCTTTTACCTGACTATGCAGGAGCTGCGTCGCCTTTTGGACGATGCGGGGCTCTACGATCTCAGCGGAGGTAACTTCACTAAGCTTCGGTACATTGAAAAGATATTCCTGAAAGCGAGCGCTATGCTTCACTCCGGCGATCGGTTTGCGTTTATTAAGATCGACTCCCTGTCAGATTTAGAGGCAGATGAGATAATGTCGTCTTATCCTGAGGAGCGAGCGGTAAACGAGCCATGGCGTGTACGATCCAATGAAGCTGTCGAGGCAGAGGAACGAGAGCTGCCTAAGGCTGTTTTCTCATGTTCAGTGTTATTGGATCCTGTCAAGGGCCTTCCGGCCAGTGAGCTTAAGCCCGGAGATCGAGTGTGGCTTGATATTCCTCAAGAAAGTCTGTTGTTTTCCATCGCGAAGTTTCGGCAGGGGGAGAGCTTCCAAGGAATTCTTGAGGGGGAGGTTCTCTCCTCCGAGCCCAGTGAGACCGACCGACTCTTGCTTCTCTTTTCCCTGTCCGATGAATTCAGAGCGGTGGCTGTCGTTAAGAAAAATCTCAAGGTAAAAATGGGGGCTCGGGATGAGCGAAAGCAGAGGTTCTCTCTCCCTAAACTGCCTGTGGAGATGCAGCTCGTCGTCTTTGGTGTGGTGTTTTTCGTCCTTGTCTTGTTGGTGTTTTTTCTTATGTAGGGGTATCTCTTAAGGGTTTCTGCGAGAAGAAAGTGCCTTGGTGACTGACTCTACCGACGTCTGGAGGCTTTGCTGCAGGTCTGAGGGGGAGTGCATGTCTTTGTGCACTCAAATGAACCAATCTGCGGTTATTCCGACAGAGGGTATCCCCTGTCGCGAAGGTACTGAACATAATTCCAAAAGGAGTGGACCATGGCGTTTGTCCCCAGATGAAATGTTGAGAAGTGCCCCTTCATCCAACAGAGCTGACGTCTGAGGGCTTCTGAAGGGGGCTCTTGGTTCTCGGCCAGTTGCCACAATGCAGCGATGAGCCCTGTCCGGTCAGCGCCAGCGTAGCAGTGAATGAGGATGGGCTTGGGGGCCCGTCGCATGAAGTCCAGAATGCGATCAAGCTCATGTACCGAGATGGTTCGGATGGCCGAAATGTCAAAATCTTTGTGGAGGATCCCTCGTGACCGAGAAAAAGCCTTCTCCCGTCGATACCATTGGCGCCAGTCCTGGGCACCTCGTAGATTGACGATGCTTCGAATCCGGTGTGCTTCCACGTACCGGGCAAGACGATCCAGGCTGAGTTGAGCCGACCGATACAGAACTCCCCTCGAAACGGTGTGAAAGTTGACAGCTCGAAGATAGAGGAACGTAACGGCAGCGGTGAATAGATCGTTCAAGTTGGTGATCGTCATCGGTTCCCCCCGAACCCCTCTCATTTTTTTCCGTGTTTTTGACAGTGTGTAGAAACGAAAAAAAGCAAGTGTATAATACCCCAAGGCTTTGGAGTGAACAACCGCTTCATGGGTGGATGAGGTTCCAAAGAAAAAGATATCTCAGAGAGCTTCGTTGATTCTCCTATTGACATAAAACCAGGCTTAATAATAGTAGGAGAAATTTTTAGACGAGGGAGTGTGGCTTTTATATGAAACGCTTAGCATGGATTCTATGTGGGGTGGCAGCAGCGACGTTTTTGACGATGGGGCTCGTTCCATCGGCATCGGCATCGTTGGTGGATTGTCCGACGGAGTACCTCATGGAGGCGTTCGATAGGGCCGCGGATCTGAACACCTCCAGAGAGAACCTTCGGATTCTTACGAACGACGGAGATGAGGCCATGGTGCAGGCCATGATGGAGGATCGAACCTTTCTGAACCTCCTGGGGACCAAGCTCCGGCTGGCCCGGATGTTCTCCAGTCTGGAGAGTGTTGAAGGCTCTTCCATGCCTTTGAAGGGGTTCCCCGACCTGAGTGTAGCCCTGAGGATTTTCAGTCACCGAGGCTCCGTGGATATGAAGGAGAGCCCCTTCGATTTGAGGGATTTCGTGATATTCCAGCTGATTCTCCCCATGAAGCTCGAGCCCCTCATTCGGGAGTTGCCGGTCTATTACAGAGCCGTGGTCTCCACCGAGGACTGGGAGGAAAAATTCGGCCGCATTCACCGCAGCCTGAACGACGGCCCCGGACTTGCCAGGATCTTCGATATTGCCGGTTTCCCGATAGTTCACCGAGAGCCATGGTATCAAAAGTCTCTGGAGCTGGAGCTTGCGGACGGTTCCCTGAGTCTGTACGAGTTTGATTCGTCCATGGAGGGCTGGCTCTACTCGTTCTGGCTTCGTCGTCACAACGAGGGCTCCATGGAGTTGGTCCGGCGGCTTCTGGACTGGCTCAACATCCAGCTGGACGACGTCGCCGGCGCTAAGGGCTAGAGGGGCGGACGAGCCAGGGTGAGGTTCCCGGTCATCCGCTGGATAGCGGGAGCCAGTCGCTTAGCCTCCGAGTCGGGATAGATCAGTTCAAACTGAGCCGTCACGTCCTCGTTTACGACAACGCACATGACGGCACGATCCGACTCTCCCGACCGAAAGGTGACAGCGAACCATTCATCACCCCTGGATTGAATGTCCTCCACGGTACCCCCGTTCTCCTTGGCGTAGGTTAAAAATTCCTGAAGAAGGGACTGGGCAGTGTCGTTCATGATGTTGTGTCCTCCGAAGACCCGGAGTCTATAGGCTCCGTCCGGGGAAGAAGAACTCCAGCCATCACCGTTATCGCTCTCCTGTGGTGTCCCGAAAAGACTTTCGGGGTACTCCAGGTCGTAGCCGAACCGGGCGTTTTGGTAGGTGGCCCAGTTGAGATGCAAGGCTTGGACTGGTTCAGAAAACACAGAAAAAAACAGGGTTAGGTTGAGCGTAACTATTCCGATCTGAATAAGACGTTTTTTATGCCTGGTAATCGTTTCCATGGGGCCTTCCTTTTGGATTTTTTTGTCAGTTATTTAAACATAGCAGAAAGAAGGCAAATGCACTACAGAGCGATGTTCCGAGAGTGGTGAGGAGCGTGCACTCAGGAGAGAGGTGGGGGACCGAGCTTGGAGGAGGACAGAAGGAACCGACGAGAAGACGAAAGAATGGAGACATCGGCTCAATCGGTAGATGTGGCTGTGGGGAGAGTTCCCACTTCATTCCTGGCCTCGCCCTCGTCCATACCGGGAGTGGACTACTCCATCAACCCCTACGTGGGGTGTCCTCACAAGTGTCTGTACTGCTCGGCTCAGCACATGCCTCAGTTTCGTTCCCGCTCCGAATCATGGGGGGATTTTGTGGACGTGAAACTCTGTTCCCGGCGGCTTCCTTATAAAAAACTGGAGGGGAAAACGGTGATCCTCAGTTCGGTGACCGATCCATACAATCCCCTGGAGGCCCGGGAGAAAGCTACCCGAAGTATTCTGGAAGATATGATTTTCAGCCAATGTCGCTTCAACCTTTTGATTCTTACGAAAGGTTGTCTGGTTCTTCGGGACACTGAGCTCTTCCGAGAGATGGATGCCTCGGTGGGGCTGTCCATCAACTGTCTGGATGAGGAGTTTCAGGGCAAGATAGAGCCCCGGGCGTCGTCGGTATCCCAACGCTTGGAGGCTCTGAGGAGACTTCACGAGGCTGGCGTGAGAACTTGGGTTTTTGTAGCTCCGGTGTTTCCCGCCGTCACCGATGTGGGAGCCATCCTGGAGGCGGTGGCTCCTTGGGCATCCTACGTCTTCTTCGAGAGCCTGAAGCTTCGACCTCCATATAAAGAACCGGTCTTGGCTCTCATGGAGCGTCAATACCCAACACTTCGGAGGCTTTATCGGGCTGTCTACAGGTATGGAGAGCGACAGTACTGGCGAGACCTTACATTGGCCATCCACGAACGCTGTTCCGCCATGGAAGTTCCCTACAGGATATTTTTTTGATTCCCGATGCCAAGCGAAGAAGCCCCCTCAGTCATGTTCCGAGGGGGTTGTTGGTATCAATCGACACAGTGTGGCGAGAAGATCAGGAGCGCAGAGGCCTGGGCTTTTTTGTCACAGCAGCTCAATTCAGAGGAGATATGTCGAACTCTTGAGCATAGCTCTGAAGCAGCTCGGTGGTGACGTCGTCCAGCTTTATGCCTTGGAGAAGGCTTTTTCGCCGAGCCTCCCTCTCCTTTTCACCATGAATATAAATTCGATCCTGTCCATCTACCCTGTCGCTGGTTCGAATTCCGTTCAGGATGCTCGTCACCCGTTGGCGTATGGCGTCCGAATTGCCGAAAACATCCAACTTCGTGACGGCAAAGTAATGGGTAATGCCACTACCAGTCCCGGGTTCCTCAAACGTTTCCGGGCTCCAGCGCCCTAGAGAGAGCCCCGAACACAGGAGTTCCACCATGAGCCCAAGGCCGTAGCCTTTGTGCCCCCCCAGAGTCTCTCCTTCGCCGCCCAAGAACAGATGCCCCCCCCGGTCGGGCGAGTCCCGGAAAAGTTTCTCGGAGGCTCGAGCGTCGCTGGTTTCCTGACCGTGTTCATCTACGACCCAGCCCAAGGGCATGGGTTGATTCCGTCGACAGTAGACCTCTACCTTGCCGTGCGCTACCACAGGTGTTGCCATGTCCAGGAGGAAAAGGTCCTCTCCCTCACCAGGGATCGCAACGGCGATTGGGTTAGTCCCCAGAAGGCGCTGTGACCCAAAAGTGACCATACAGCATCGACGGGTGTTGGTCATGGCGACCGCTATACAACCTTTTTCAGCCGCCCGCTCGGCCCAGAGACCGGCCATGCCATAATGGTTCGAGTCCCGAACGGTGCAGGAACAGGTGCCCACCTCCAAGGCTTTCTCGGTGCATCGGTCCACAGCAAAGGCTGCCACCGATGGGCCAATACCCGAGCATCCATCCACAACGAGGGAGACAGGGGTCTCGTGAACCACATGGGGCTCTCGATCGGTGAAAGCAAAGCCCCTTTTCAAATTTTTCCGGTAGAAGGCCAGTCGAGCCACGCCGTGTGAGGGCACGCCTCGGGCGTCGGCTTCCACCAAAACCCAGGCTGTCATGGCAGCCTGGTCCTTGGTGTAGCCCAACCCTCTGCTTAGAATCTCCTCGACGTGGGATGTCAACTTTTCGTAGGACACCAGCATGAATACGTCGCTCCTTCCTTTTTCTCAATTGTTTTTGATATTTTAGGAAAACTGAACGAGGCGCACTGCGGGGCGGTGGTCCATCAGGGCCACGAGCATGAAGACGACAACACATATAGGCCACTCCAGGTAGATGATGTGGGAGGCTACCCGGAAAGCTGGGATGAAGGTCCAGAGAACCCATACGACCAGAGAGGCCAAAATGGTCCAGAAGCCCGATCCTCGACGGCACAGAGATGGCACGAAAATATCTGCCAGGATAAGCAGGGTAAAGGAGGCTGTTACTGCGAGGGCCGACGTGAGGGTCTTCAGTATTCCCACCACTGACAGGGCCAGGAAAAACGTGAGTAGACTTACGAGAACGACGCACAGTCGGGAGAGAAGAAGTTCCTGTTTTGGCGAGAGCTCCTGTCCACGATAGAAGAGGGGCTTGATCATGTCCTCCAGGGTCAGGGTAGCGCTGCCCAGAAGAAGTCCTACAGCTGTGGAGATGTCGGCGGCCCAGAGGCCAGCCAGGAGAAGTCCTCCTATTGCCGGACTGATGGAAGTCACCAAGGAGGGGAGAGCCATGGCTGAGTTCTCAAGACCGGGGAAGCGAGAGGCCGCCATGACGCCGAAGAGAGCGCAGAGAAAACCCACGGGTAGGATCATGACTCCTCCCAGAAGAAAGCCCCTTCTGGCTGATCGTTCGTCTCTGGCGGCGAAAGCGATCTGGTTCACTGCCTGGACGGAGAAAGCCTGAGTTATCATAACGGCCATCCAGGCGGCTATAATGGCTATCCCCATGCCGGAGGTCCAGTTCAGCCACACTCCGTTGGAGGGTAGGGAGGCCAATACTGATGAAACTCCCCCCATGGCTTGAGATGTGCTGAAAAGGGCTGCTATGATACCGATGTAGATAACCGCTACGTTGATAAGATTCACCAATCCGCCAGCCAGATATCCCCCCACCAAGGTGACCCCGATGAAGATGATCGCTGTTGCCATCATACCGCTCTGAAAGGAGAACACCTGGGGCAGCAGAGCCGTCAGAATGGCTCCGCCAGCCACGTACTGAAGGGACGTGATAACCATCTGAATAACCAGCTGGGCGATTGCTCCGAGAACCCGGGCCCCAGGACCGAACATGCGCCCCATCATTTCCGGGACGGTTCGGACGTTTATCCGTCTGAAGTAGCTGGCGGCCACCAGCCCCACAGCGATGCCCGCTGTTCCCCATGCCGCATTATACCAGCCGGCGGAGAGCCCCCTGGTGTAGGCGTTTTGGGCCACCCCTACGGTGGAGGCTCCGCCAATGGCCAGCCCGGCCAGCATGACGGCGACCAGGGATGACGGCAGGTTTCTTCCAGCCAGAAGATAGGCCACGGCACCGGTGGCTTCACTTTGTTTCTGGAGCTGTAGAGCCTTCCAGGAGACGGCGAAAAGCAGAAATGTGTACATTACGATGATGATCAATTGGATATTCACTGCTATAACGTCCTTTCGTACATAAATAAAGGGCTCCTAAAGAGAGCGCGTTGATACTACGGGCGCATGCTACTCGTACAGAGAGAAGAACCTCCTTTCTAAAAAAAAGAGGACCGTATCCCACCATGGGGACCGGTCCTCAGAGAATCCAACGGCAACTAGACGTCGGCCCTCCTGAGGGGTCCCACGCTGATAAAATAAAAACCGTACCAGAAGCTGAATGTCGTCGGACTAATCTGTTTCATAAAAATTCGCCCTTTCTCCCCCCCAAGTTACCAAGGGGTGCCAACTCTTTCCGGTCAATATACTCCCCTCTGATACTTCTGTCAAGAATGAAATAAAGCAACGTGATGATGCATCATCAGCAGCGCCCAGGAAGGGTTATGCTAGGATGAAACGCCAAAAGCACCACAGCATGTGCTGCGGTGCTTTTGTGAGGCGTTATGGTAAAGCGATCAGCCTAAAAGGACCTCGACCGCCGCCTTTATTTTGCCCAAGGCCTCGTCGTCGGGGGTCTCAAGACACGTGACAGGGTCGGCAGCGATGATAGCTCCCTTAGCTTCCATATCCGCTGTCCACGTCTCCATGTACTCTCCGTCGCCCCACCCAAAGGAGCCGAACATGAATACCTTTCGCCCCTTGAGTTTATCGCCAAGATCGTCGATCAAGGGCTCGATATCCGTGTCGTTTATCTCCTCGGTACCACACGCTGGGGACCCGAATACCCATACATCGGCGGACATGAAGGCCTCCTTGTCCATATTCTCAGCGGAAGAAAAGTAAATATTTCCCCCCTTAGCCTCCACAGCGTCCTTAAAGGCCTCAGCCATGGTCTCGGTGTTGCCGGTGCTACTCCAATACGCCAATCCGATGGTATTCATCGTTTGTCGAGTCCTCCTTCACATTTGGGATACCCCTATCACTGGGGCCTATCGTTATGGTAACACATGGAACTAAAAAGGGCACTCCTTCAGTAGGATTCTGGCTGACAGGAAAGCAAGGCGATGGCCCCGCCGGAGATGTTACATTTGTCCATGTCGAAGAGCATGACTCTATGGACGGCCAATACCTGGGCTGCGAAGGCTTCGGATTCTGTGGCAGCGACGGTCTTTCTATGGCTGTTCAGGGCGTATTCATCCTGCTTCTGGCGGGAGATAGGGTGTTCCGAGGCGAGAATCTCAGCAGTGGCTCCCATAAGCATATCGGAGAGAGAGCACATCGCCCCATCTCGATGCATACAGTCCACCGAATTCCCCACAGCATTCCCTCCAGTAGCTAGGGAACCTTGCTCGTGCCTTCCATTCCTCCGGCTGTACCCGCGACCATATCTCCAAGACGGATGCGATCTGCTACAGCATGGCCGTTTTGATGCTGGAGCCACATCGTTTATTCACAGTGTAGGCAGGAACAGAGTCGGGAAGTCCAGCACGATGCATAGTAAATCGAGCGGAGTTAGCTCCCATTCCGGCCTGCCATCCGTTCGTTTCCCATCATGACCTCTCCGATGTCCTCTGGAGTTGCCCCCTTATCATTTGGAGTCGAAAATAGACTATGGTTTGCGCTGTTGTGAAAGAGAGGGAAGCCAGAGCGCTTTATTCTTGATAAAGTATCGCCCCTGCTCCTGACCATCTATGAAAGCGACTCCGAGCTGTTGGTTGGTCAAAGATTCCTTACATAACGAGAGAAGAGGAGGTTTTGATTCAAGAAAGCCCTTGACAAAGTCCACTGAGGAGGTCTCATGGGGAAATCGTTCTAAGCCTGTTATGCTGTGTAAGGGGATATATCCTGAGGAGGCTTCTCTTCCCCCCCCCGTCGCCCCTTTCCGTAAGGGGCTTTATAAAGCCCCTTACGGAAAGGGGTTGTTGCTCCTAAGAGGCGAGAGCTCTTGGTCTTTGTGGAAGGGGTGGAGTGAAATCCCCAAGGTCTTTGTATAGATCATTTGACGATTTACACCATGGCTTGTCTTTTCTTCAGGCTCCACCGTTGCTTTCCGTAGATGGCTATGAGGAACAACATTCCTACTCCGTTGGTCATAAGAGTGGGGTAGAGCACAAGGAAGGGAATGGAGAAGAGCAGAAGCCGCTCCAAGATGTTCAGGTCATCTATCAGAAATCCCTGAACCGCAGAGGCCAGGCCGATAATGCCCAAGAGTGCTGTGGCAGAGCCCAAAATAATGGAGAAGGGAGAGCCCTCGAGAAGAAGGTAGGGGTTATAGACAAACATATAGGGCACGATGAAGCCTGCAAAGGCAACGCTCAGGGCTGTGAAGCCTGTCTTGAGTGGTTTTGCCTGGGCAAGCCCCGCTGAGGCGTAGGTGGCTAGGGCGACAGGGGGTGTCACATCCGCGAGAACGCCGAAGTAGAGACAGAAGAGGTGTGCGGAGAGCATAGGAACCCCCATCTGAGCCAGTGCAGGAGCCGCAAGGGTGGAGGTGATGATGTACTGAGCCGTGGTGGGAACGCCCATTCCCAGGATAATGGAACCAACCATCGTCAGAGCCAGAGCTAAAGGAAGGATCCCGCCCGATAGGCTGAGAACGTAGGAGGAGAAAGAGAGCCCGACACCGGTAAGGCCGATAACCCCAATCATTATACCGGAGCAGGCACAGGCGGCGGCCACTTCAATGGCACTGAGTCCTCCGTTGATAAGGGTGAAGAACACCCGTTTCGGTGTCATGCGCTGTTCGGGTTTGCCGAACCAGGAGACAATTATCAGCAGCAGGAGGGAGTAGAAGACCGCCAAAGTGGGGGAGTAACCGTAGGCCAGAAAGACTATTAAGGTTATGATCGGGAGCAGAAGATGCCACCCTTCCTTGACTGTGAGCAGGATACGGGGCAGATCCTCACTGTTCAGACGTTTCATGCGCTTTCTGCCTGATCGGAAATGCACCATCGCCATGATAGATACGAAGTAGAGCAGGGCAGGAATGGCGGCTGCGATAACGATCTCCCAGTACGCTACGCCCAAGAACTGAGCCATGATAAATGCGGCGGCTCCCATGACTGGGGGCATGACCTGCCCTCCTGTTGAGGCTGCGGCCACGACTGCCCCCGCAAATTCCGGTTTGTAACCGCTTTGTTTCATAAGAGGAATAGTGAAAGACCCTGTTGTGACTGCGTTAGCGACGGAGCTGCCCGATACCGTCCCCATGAGTCCGCTGGCGATCACAGCTGCTTTCCCGGGGCCTCCCTGGCTGCGTCCGGCGAGTGCGACAGCAAGGTCTATGAAAAATTGCCCTGCGCCGGAAGCGCTGAGAAAGGCTCCGAACAGGACGAAAAGGAAGATAAAGGAGGCCGAGACTCCCAGAGGAACCCCGAAGATTCCGTCCGTCCTCAGGTAGAGGAAGGGAGCCAGCTCCTCAAAGCCAAAACCTCTATGAGCCAGCATTCCAGGAAGGTACGGGCCAAAGTAAGCGTAGAGGATGGCGAGAACCGCCATGAAGGGCAGGGGCCAGCCCATGGAACGCCTGGTACCCTCCAGAACTAGGAATATCATGATTGCACCCAGCACCATATCGGAAACGATGGGTGCGCCTTCCCTGATGGCGATGGTTTCCCAGTTCACAAGAATATTGATACAGCCTACGGCCATAAGGATCGCAAATCCCCAGTCCCAAAGGTCTATTTTATTCTTGGGACGGGACTTCCTTATGGGATAGCGTAAAAAGAGGAGTACACCCATGAAGAGCCAATGCCAGCCTCTCTGGTACATCGCTGCCAGTTGTCCGAAGGCTGCTGTGTAGAGGTGGAAACAGGAAGCGGAGAGAGCCAGGGCACATATCAGAATATTTGTCCAACCAGAAAGTTCTCTTTTGGAACTCTCCATTTTTTTGATGATATCTGGAGCGTCGTTTTTTCCCTGCGCTGCTTTTGTGATTTTGGACATAAAATGCCTCCTTAATGTTTTACACGCATCCCCTGTTTCCCCGGTGGAGAACTGAAGATGCGTGTAAAAGATTCAACGTTCTGCTCGTTTTAAGGGGCTATTTTACCTCGATACCCTGTTCTTTGAAGTATTTCACGGCACCATCGGCGAATGGTATGATCCCGATGCTTGCCTCAGAAGGCACAAAGTGGGATGCATGGGGTGTCACCTTCATGAAAACATCCTTGTTATCTAGAAGGGTTTTCAATAGGTTATAAGCGAGGCTCTCGCTCATCTTCTCGTGCACGACTAAGAAGTTTGCGTCGGCAACAGTCAGGATATCCTGATCCTGTTTGGGATAGGTGCCGGCCTTGATCGTATAGGTCTGCAGCATGGGGTTATCCTTTATGACCTTGTCGACCAACTCCTGAGGAAATGGGACGATAACGACATCGCGGACTGCTGCGACCTCAAGAACGGCGGATCCCGGTGCAGCGAAGTTCCAGAACACTGCGTCAATGTGCCCGTCCTTCAGAGCGGTTGCACCCTCAGGCTGGGTCAGCTGTTGTTTATTAAGGTCCTTCTCAGGATCTATGCCAGCAGCCTTGAGAATCAGGAGGGTGAGGATCTGATCGCCACCGCCGGGTGCTCCGAGAGAGACCTTTTTACCCTTGATGTCTTCGAACTTTGTAATTCCGGTCTTTGTGGTGGTGACCAGGTGATGAGGCGCGGGGTACATATTCATCAGGATCCTCAAAGGCAGCTTGCCGTCCTTCTCGAATACCTCAACCCCGTTGTAGGCCTGCCAAAGGGTAGACCCCGTGCTCATACCGATCTCTGCCTTGCCGGAAGCGACCAAGCGGCAGTTCTCCTTAGATGCTGCTGT
The DNA here is from genome assembly GCA_002748665.1 of Dethiosulfovibrio peptidovorans. Lineage (NCBI taxonomy): Bacteria > Thermotogati > Synergistota > Synergistia > Synergistales > Dethiosulfovibrionaceae > Dethiosulfovibrio > Dethiosulfovibrio peptidovorans. The sequence continues at coordinate 19,915 of PDTB01000022.1, forward strand.
GGAACGGGAGTTCGCCTTGACTCCAATATCCGCCTTGCTGAGCACCTCTGCCATGGAGCCACCCAGTGGGTAATAGGTGCCTCCCACTCCCCCCGATCCGATTGTCACAAACTCAACGGCTCCTGCTGATACTGACGCAAGGACAAAAATCATTGTTGCTATCCCTACGATATAAAAACTTTTCCTCATGATTCCACTACCTCCTTCCTAATTTTTACCTCTCAAAACACAATCAGGTGAGTCTCCTGACAACCATGGCCACGCCCTGACCACCACCGATACAAGCGCTGACGATACCGAGCTCCCTGTCCATGCGTTTGAGGGAATAGAGCAGGGTAGTCAATATTTTCATCCCGGTAGCTCCAGATGGATGCCCCAAAGCGATAGCCCCTCCACAGGGGTTCAATTTTGCCAAATCAAAGGGCATTTTTTTATGACAGGCCAGAATCTGGGCGGCGAAGGCCTCATTGATCTCGATGATATCCATATCCTCAAGGTTCATTCCCGCCTTTTTCAGAGCCAGAGGCATGGCGACCGTGGGCCCAAGCCCCATATGCAGCGCGTCCAGAGCTCCGACGGCGTAGCTCACAATCTCAGCCATGGGTTTGTGCCCGTTGGCCTTGGCCCAATCTCCATCTGCGACCACGGACGCGCTCGCTGCATCGCAGAGGGCAGAGCTGGAACCGGCCGAGATGGTGCCGTCTTTTTTGAATACTGTGGGCAGTTTGGCGAGCTTCTCCAAACTGGTGTCCGAGCGGGGGATTTCGTCCTGGTTGATCACCAGTTCCCCACGTTTCCTGTCCTTGACGATCACATCTACGATCTCGTCCTTGAACCAGCCGTTTTCTATGGCCCAAACGGCCTTTCTGTGACTCTCCAGGGCATATTCATCCTGAACTTGACGGGAGATGGCCCCTTCCTCCGCCAGCACCTCTCCGGTGGCGCCCATCAGCATCTCGCAGAAAGGGCAGAAAAATCCGTCTTTATGGAGGAGATCCAATGCGGATTTTTCTCCCATACGGTAACCCCAGCGGGCTTCGGGAAGGATATAAGGGACATTTGAGGCGCTTTCCATTCCCCCTGCGACTCCGGCTGAGATATCGCCCAGACGCACCCTGTCTGCGACCAACATAGCGGCCTTCAGTCCAGAACCGCAGCGTTTGTTGATACTGAAGGCCGGGATATTGTCTGGAAGCCCGGCTTTGTATTCGGCGATACGAGCTGGGTTCGTACCGACTCCCGCTTGCCAGGCGTTTCCCATAATTACCTCGCCGAGATCCTCAGGGGCAACCTGTGAGCGGGAGACGGCCTCACGAATGGCAATAGCTCCTAGATCAGAGGCCTCCAAGGACTTGAAGCCTCCCCCGAACTTACCGCCCGCCGTTCGGCAGGCACTGAGAATGACGGGTTTTTTATCGCCCATTTCTATTCATCCTCCTTCTTTTCGTCTTCGACCCCAAGCATTGTGACAATGGGGTCTGCCAGATTCAGTTCCATCTCCGTATGTTCGATGAGCTCTTCTGCTGTTATCTCTGGTGCGATCTCGCAGAGCGTCATTCTGCCCTCTAGCCTCCGAATCACAGCAAACTCGGTAACGATTACGTCCACTGCGTTGACAGCAGTCAGAGGCAGTTTGCATTGTTTCAGAAGTTTGGATTGTTTTTTTCTGTTGAAGTGAAAAGTTGCGACATAGACTTTTTTGACTCCGGAGACGAGGTCCATAGCTCCTCCCATTCCGGGGATCTTCTTTCCAGGAATCCACCAGTTGGCGAGATTACCCTCCTGATCTACCTCCAAAGCACCTAGAACAGTGGCATCCAAGTGCCCGCCCCGGATCATGCCGAAGCTCATGTCACTCGAGACAAAGGCACCACCGGCAATGAGGGTTAGGCAACTCCCCCCGGCTCCCATGAAACGCCAGTCGTTTTCCGCTGGCTTGGGCCCTGCTCCGAGGGCGCCATTCTCGGACTGAAGCAGCAATGAAACCCCCTCGGGCAGGTAGTCGGAGACCAAGGTTGGAATCCCGATTCCCAAATTGACAATGTTACCGTTCTCAAGGTCAAGCGCGATACGGCGTGCGATCCTGCATCGCATAAGTTTCTCGTTAAGTTCGGGAAGCATAGTAGCCGTCTCCTTTCATAACGAGGACGTCGATGAATATTCCCGGTGTAACTATGTTGTTAGGGTCGATCTCTCCTATGGGCAGAATGGCGTCTACTTCCGCAACGACGTATTTAGCCGCTGTGGCCATGACGGGATTGAAGTTTCGGTTGGTGCCGAAGTATGTCAGGTTGCCTGCCCTGTCCGCCTGAAAGCCCCGAACGAGGGCGACGTCCGCCTTGAGGGGGAGCTCTAAAATATATTTTTTCCCGTCCAGCTCAAGAGTCTGTTTGCCCTCCTCGTGCTTGGTTCCGACCCCCGTGGGGGTCAGGAAGCCGCCGATTCCAAATCCGCCGCAGCGAATGCGCTCCACGAAGCTTCCCTGAGGAACGAGCTCCAGTTCCAGTTTGCCCTCGTTAAATAAATCCTGGGTTTGCCTGTTCAACCCGATGTGCGAGGCCGTCACCTTGCGTGTCTGACCGGCCACGACAAGTTTCCCGTGCCCAATCCCACCAGGGGCATGGTCTTCTCCATAGACAGTGTCGTTGCAGATGAGATGAAGGTCCTTTGTGCCCTGTTCGACAAGGGCGTCCACGAGGGTATAGGGGATTCCTCCGTAGTTGAAGCCGCCGACCATCACCGAGGCTCCCTCTCTGATGGGAGCCACCGCCTCTGCGGCCGAAAGAACGGGCTTGATCCATTTTTTAGCCATATCAAACGCCTCCGAGCAATTTCTTGGAAGCAGCCTCCAGGCCGTCTCTCAGACGTTCTGCTATATCCGTTACCTGCTTGGGGGTGACGATGAGGGGAGGAGCTAGCAGGAACTGATCGCCTGCAAGGCCGTCAATTTGCCCTGTACTCGGGTAGACAATCAAGCCGCGCTCAAAACATTCAGCTGTGACGAGAGCAGCGGCTTTTCTAGCTGGGTCGAAGGGGTCCTGGCTTTCCTTGTTTTGAACCAGCTCGATGCCCCATATCAAACCTTTACCCCGGACATCCCCGACGATCGGGATATCCAGCATTTTGTTCAAATATTCGTTCAACTCCTTCCCCCGAGCCGCACAATTGTCGAAGACGTTGTTCTTCTTCATGTAGCGGATCGTTGCGACGACAGCGGCAGCTGTGGATGGGTTGGCATTGTAGGTGTGTCCGTGTCCGAAAACGCCGCTTCCTGCGAGGATAGTGTCGATAATCTTGTCCGAGGCGATGGCGGCCCCGACGGGGGAGTACCCCCCAGAGAGAGCCTTAGCCGAGGTCATGATGTCCGGAACGACATCCCAGTGCTGGACGCAGAAGGGTTTTCCCGTGCGGCCCATGCCCGACATGATCTCGTCGGCAATGAGAAGCACATCGTAGCGGGAGCATATCTCGCGCAGCATCTGCCAGTAGCCCTCCGGGGGCACAGAAGCGCTGATGGAGGAACCAACTACCGGCTCGGCGATGAAGGCAGCGACGTACTGGCTACCTATGCGGCGAATTTCGCGCTCTAGGAGCTGGGAGTAATAGACCGCCTGTTCGTGTTCGGAGCGGTCGCGAATCTCACTGCGGTAGATGTATGGGGTCTCGATTTTGGGACATTCCTTGAAGAGAGGTGAATAAGGCCTACGGCGGATCATGTTGCCCCCTAGTGCCATGGTGGAGAGGGTGGAGCCGTGATAGGAGTTCCAGCGTGCTATGAACACGGATTTTGCGGTTCCGGGTCCGTCACGTTCAATGAAGTAATTACGGGCGAGTTTCATGGCGCATTCCACGGCTTCGCTGCCTCCGCTACCGAACCAAGCGTGGTTCAGGTCGCCTGGTGCGAGTGAGGTTAGTTCACGAGCGGCTTCCTCCGACGCCTCAGTCTTCCAGCGGGATGAGTGGGCGAACTCCAGAGTCGTCATCTGTTTGTAGACCGCATCTGCAATCTCCCTGTTCCCGTGCCCAATGCTGGAGAGCAACGCACCGGAGCACCCGTCGATGTACTTTTTTCCCTCCTGATCGTAGAGGTAGATTCCCTCACCTCGAACTGCTGTCTTGAAGTTTTCGAGATACGTCCTGGGGATGAGAGCTCGTCTGGTGGGCTTTTTTGCTCTTGGCATTTTTAAAAACCTCCCTCGTTTTGTACTCTCTTGAGAAGAGAGTTACCGTATGCCGATTTTTAGAGACATAAAAAGCAAAAAGGGACAGAATATCCTTATTTTTCAGATTACATATCTTGTTTGCTATTCCTATGAGAATTTGTTCAAATGTCAAACCTGTTAATAACTGTCAAGGCCGCAAAATGAAAGTATGTATACTTGTAAAGTCATGAGCCTCAATACCTTTACACCCTAACTTCTCCAAAATTCGTGAAAAAGGGTCCGTATTTTTAACGCCTTAACGCTGAGAAAGCTCTAGCAAGACCCCCCCTGTTGCTGCCGGATGGATAAAGGCAATCATGGCTCCGCCCGCACCTTTGCGAGGCTTCTCATCAATAAGACGCACGCCTTTCTCCTTTAATTCGGTAAGGACGGCCTCCAGGTTATTCACACGAAGTGCAATATGGTGAATTCCCTCACCCTTTCTGGCGATATACTTTGCTAAAAGGCTGTCCTCCGTTGTCGCCTCTAAGAGCTCTACTTCTGAGTCTTTTAATGGGAGGAAAGCTGTATTCACCTTCTGATCTGCGACCGTCTCAACCTTTGTGCAACGAACACCCAACGTGCCCTCCCAGAACTTCAAAGCTTCATCAATACTTTTCACAGCGATCCCTATATGATCGATAATCGTTGGGCTCATCAAAAAGCACTCCTTTTCTCGGTCTAGGTGAAATGATTAGATATCATTTAGTGAGTTTTTTGAAATGTAAAAAAAGAAATAACGGCGTTCCTCTTTTACAGGACACATTCCGAAGTGCTCAGATATACGTTTTATGTAGTTCTCAAGAAAATGTTCCAAAGGCGTTTGATGCGTCCTTTGGCTTGCGGAGAAGATACTTTTACCGATTGGATGTCCAGATTCTCCAAAGCCTTTCCCAAACGAGTTAAAGGAACTCTGCCTCCTCAGGATCTTCATCATGGAGATTTGGTACTCAGGGTAAGACTCTACGCAAATGTAAGATCTATTTTTTTCTTTACGGTAGCTTTTAAGGTGTTTTCTTGCAGGTCTGTAAGAATATTTGATTCGTATGTTTTTCTCCTCCCCTCTTTTTCAATCAGTTCTCCCATATGCTGACAGCTGGTGTTAAAGTATTCGTTTTGAGCTTTCTCTAGTTATGTTCTGGGTATAAGGTTTTGCTTGCTGAACTTCGAAAGAGTCGACACAGTACCCCCTCCTCATGCTCAATATACAGAGACATTTACGTCATGTCTCTGTATCGCTAAAACATATAGACTGAATCCCTCTCCCACATGGCCTCCAGTCTCCGCAGTCTCTCCTTTGTCAAATCCCCTAACTGATCCGCCACAGCCACGATAAGGCAATTAATCAGACTCATGGGAGCGGTAAACGAGTCGACAAAGGATATATGCCGACTGGGAACCGTCAGAACGTACTCAGGCTTGACGTCACTCATGGGACCATCGGAACGGTTGGTGATGACGGTCAGACGGAATCCCAATGATCGGGCCATGTTCATGGCTTCCACAGTCCACCTCGAATACCTCGGGAAGCTGATCCCTATAACCATGCTTCTCGGAGGAGCCACCGACAGCTGCTCTCTGATAAGAGTATCGTCCAAAAGGCGTACCGATGGCAAAAACCAGGACAGATAGAATCGAAGATACTGGGCAAGAATCACCGAGCTCCTTTGAGCAGCCAGATAGAGGGACGGTGCCGCAACGGCCTCTCGTGCCCACTCCCTGATCAGTCGAAAGTCCAGTCTGGATTGAGCCTCTCTGAGGTCCAGAATATCCATGGCTATCATTCTGTGATAGGCGGAATCGTTTGGCTCGTGATCATGCATGGCCATTCTCTCGATAGTGGTCATCTGATCCAGGAGGAGACTTTTCATAGCGTCTTTTAACTCTGGATACCCCGAGTACCCCAACGACGATGCGAAACGAATCACCGAGGATTCACTGACACCGACGGCCTGGGCGATCTGGCTGGCTGTCATAAATGGGGCCTCCCTGGAATTTTCAAGGATAAAACGGGCAACCTTTGCCTGAGTTCCAGAGAAGGAGACCATCCTTTCGACGATCTTTTGCTTAAGCACTGTACTCTCTCCTTCTGCAAGACGGAAAAAAATCACGCAGCTATAAAAAGCAGGATTTCCGTCTTTATTCTATTATAGCTTGAAGAGTATCGTTGTCAAACGTGAAAAAAGTGAGCCCCATCCATAGTCGGGTTGGGGCTCACTTTTTGTACTTGGGCCGATCCAGGATTTGGATTAGTCTGGATTTTCTCAGAGAATTTGTCAAATTTTAACAGAGATAGCCCACAGGGTTCTCTGTTCAGATAAGCCCCAGGGCCGACCAGGCAGCGGCGATTCGGGCTACGGGGACTCTGAAAGGGGAACAGCTTACGTAGTCGATCCCCAGTTTGTGACAGAAAGCGATGCTCTCAGGGTTGCCGCCATGTTCGCCACAGATCCCCACCGAGAGATCGGGGCGGACGGTCCGCCCCCGTTTGAAGGCGATAGACATCAGTTCTCCCACGCCGTCTCTGTCCAGAACGTGGAAGGGACTTGCGGAGAAGATCCCTTTTTCCACATACTCCCGCATAAACTTGGCCTCCACGTCGTCACGGGAGAAGCCCAGGGACGTCTGGGTCAGGTCGTTTGTGCCGAAGCTGAAGAACTCGGCGTCCTCGGCCAGCTCCCCGGCTCTCAGAGCTGCTCGGGGGAGCTCGATCATGGTTCCCACCTTGTACACGGGATCGTAGCCTCTGGCGCGGTATTCTCCGGCGACGCTCTCCACCATCTCCCGCAGGAGGCCCATCTCTCGCTTGGTCTGAACCAGAGGCATCATGATCTCCACCTTGAGATCTACACCGGGGAGGGCCTTCATGGCGTCAAAGATGGCTCGAACCTGCATGGAGTAAATCTCGGGATAGACGATCCCCAGACGGCAGCCCCTAAAACCAAGCATGGGGTTGGATTCCTTCAGCGTCTGGGCTCGGCTCCTCATCTGCCTCAGCAGGGCGACGTCATCGCCGTTGGCCTCAGCTTGAGAGATTCGGGTATCCAGTTCGGGGATCCTCGGCAAAAACTCGTGAAGGGGGGGATCCAGAAGGCGAATGATAACCGGCAGGCCGTCCATTTCCTGAAAGATACCCTCAAAATCCGAGCTCTGCATGACTCGCAGTTTAGCCAAAGCGTCTTGACGTTCCTGAAGGGAATCGGCTATAACCATGCGTTGCATGATGGGAAATCGGTCCTCTGCCATGAACATGTGTTCGGTCCGGCATAGTCCAATCCCCTTGGCCCCAAAGGCACGAGCCTTACGTGCATCCCCAGGAGTGTCGCCGTTGGCCCACACCTGGAGCGAAGCCTCTTGATCGGCCCATTGGAGGATGGTCTCCATCTCTGGGGAGATGACCGGCGGTGACAGGGGAACGGCTCCCTCGATTACCCGTCCTGTAGAACCGTCTATAGTCAGGACGTCACCCCGGGAGAACGTTCGGTTCCCAATGATGAGTCGTTTTCCCTCTCCGTCGATGATCAGCTCCTCAGCACCGCTGACACAGGGTTTGCCCAGGCCACGGGCAACTACGGCAGCGTGGCTGGTCATGCCCCCACGGGAGGTGAGAATTCCCTTGGCGGCGTAGAGGCCGTGGATGTCGTCGGGGGTGGTCTCGGTGCGAACCAGCAGCACGTCCTCTCCGCTCCCAGCCAGTCGAACGGCCTCGTCAGGATCAAAAACGATTGTACCTACAGCTGCTCCCGGCGATGCGGGAAGCCCCTGAGTCAGGATCTCGGGCGCAAAAGCCGGGTCGATCTGGCTGTGAAGAAGGCGTTCGACCTGATCGGGGGAGATACGGGCCACGGCATCTTTTGGGCTTGCCAGTCCTTCGGAGACCATGTCCACGGCAATCTGGACGGCTGCCTGGGCCGAACGTTTCCCCGTTCTGGTCTGGAGAATATAGAGAGTCCCATGCTCAACGGTGAACTCCACGTCCTGCATGTCACCGAAGCGTCGTTCCAGGCCATCGACGATGGAGCACAGCTCGCTGTAGATCCTGGGCATGGCCTGTTCCAAAGCTGCGATGGGCTGCGGCGTTCGGATCCCGGCCACCACATCCTCTCCCTGAGCGTTGATAAGGAACTCGCCATACAGACACTTTTCACCATCAGCCGGGTTACGGCTGAAGCAGACCCCCGTGCCGCTATCCCCTCCCAGGTTGCCGTAGACCATCGCGACTACGTTGACAGCTGTTCCCATCCGATGATCGATGCCATGGATAGACCGGTATGTCTTGGCCCGGGGGGTGTTCCAGCTGTTGAAGACCGCCTCGATGGCCAGCCTGAGCTGTTCCCATGGGTCGTCAGGGAACGTCTCGCCGGTTTCCCGACGGTAGAGGTCTCGGTAGCTCTCAACCAGTTTTTCCAGGGTCTCGACGCTCAGCTGATGGTCGTAGGTGACACCCTGGGTCCGTCGGGCCTCATCAAGTAGCGTCTCGAATTTATCTGACGAGACGCCTTGGACCACATTGCCGAACATCTGGATAAAACGGCGGTAGCTGTCCCAGGCGAAACGCTGATTCTGGGCCATATCAGCTAGGGCCGACCGGGTGTCTCCGTTGAGCCCCAGATTCAGGATGGTATCCATCATGCCGGGCATGGAGACAGGGGCTCCAGACCGCACCGACACCAGGAGAGGCTCAGGGCCTGAGCCGAAGGTCTTTCCTGTGGATTTCTCCAGACGCTTCATGGCTGATCGAACATCGCCCCACAGGGATTCCACAAAGGACGATCCTTTCTCCAGAAACTGAAGACAGGCCTGGGTAGAGACGGTGAAACCAGGTGGAACCGGCAACTTTTCCCGGGTCATCTGGGCCAGATTGGCTCCCTTGCCACCCAAAAGCTCCTTCATGTCCGAGGATCCCTCGGAAAAATCGTACACGTATTTGACCATGATCCACCTCCTGGGTCTCATTCGGCCAATGGCCAGCGGACTCTTTTATACATAATAATATCACTTCGGAAGCAAACCCCGAAAGGACTTGTCCAAAAACGACGATGTGCTATGCTTCCACGAACGGAGTGGCTCCATATATACCGACACGAAAGGAGGGTCCTCATTGAGAGGTCTCAGAAATACAAAAGAGTTTTTGGCAGCAACTCGTCGTTTTTTTAAGGACGAAGGCCATTCCCTGGTGGTGATTACTTTAAGTGCGGCGGTTTTCGCCGCGGCAATCCAGCTCTTTGTTCTTCCGGCACGATTGCCGGGAACGGGTGTCAATGGTATCGCCCTGCTTTTAAATTACCTCTGGGGGGTCCCTCTTCCTCTCAGCATCTGGGGGCTGAACACCCTCCTGTTTATCTATGGCTGGAAGGTTCTGCCCCGTCGATTTACGCTTTGGAGTATCTACGGCACTGTCCTGTTCACTATCTTCCTCAAGCTGACAGCGGTGGCCCTGCCAGTTCCTGTCATACATGATCGGTTTTTGCTTATCGTGGTGGCAGGCCTGCTTCAGGGAATTCCCTGTGCTATGATTTTCTCCGCCGGTGGTTCTCTTGGGGGGACAGATATCATCTCCATGGCCGTGCGTCGCAAGACTGGTATGGAGGTGAGCCAGTTCACCATGGTTGCGAACATGGCTGTTCTCGCCCTCTCCCTTACGGCGGTCAGTTTTGAAAACCTGATTTACGGGGTTGTCCTTTCATATATCACAACAACGGTCATGGGAGGTGCTATGCGCTCTTTCGGACTTCGAAAGGAAGCTCTTATCGTATGCAGCAATCCAACTGAGGTGAAGCATTTCATCACCACAGAACTTCATCGAGGAGTTACGGTCTTCACGGGTAAGGGGGGCTTCTCCGATGTCCCGAGGGAGATTTTGATGACGCTCCTTACGGCCCGACAGGCCATGTTGCTGAAGAGGCACCTTCAAGAAACGGACTCGAAGGCGTTTTTGAGGTTGTCAGACGCCACGGAGGTGTTGGGGCAGGGATTCGGAAGCTGGAAGCGGGACGTCTGAATTCAGATTGACAGATCTCGGTCGGTGCTCAGAAAGTGCCTGTTGGAGAGAGTGCAGGGAGGGCTTATGGTCATGGATGCGCATGAGGAAAGGTTGATCGAGAGATGAGGCAGTTTGTCGCGGCAGCAGCCCAGATGGACAGTGGACCAGACAGGCATAGTAATCTCATGAGAATGGAAAGCCTTATCCAGGAAGCTGGCGATAAGGGGGCCTCCTTGGTGGTCTTCCCTGAGATGTCAGTTATCCTTCCTTCAACGGGCAGCGAACGCAGGAACGCGACTGAGTCCATTCCCGGCCCTTCGGTGGATTTTCTGGCCGCCAGGGCTCGTTCGGCCAGGATATGGGTCCATTGCGGCAGCATCCTGGAGCGAGTTGACGGAGATGAGCGGAGCTATAATACCTCGGTCCTTCTGGATCCAGATGGTTCTATAGCCGCTATCTATCGCAAAATCCACCTGTTCGATGTCGATATTGATCAGGGCCCCTCGGTCACGGAGTCAACCAGCTACGCTCCGGGGAAGGAGATCGTCGCTGTGCAGACCGATCTGGGTATTATCGGCCTCTCCATCTGCTATGACCTCCGATTTCCCGAGCTCTTTCGGATACTTGCTCTCCGAGGTGCCCAGTTGCTTACGGTCCCGGCGTGTTTCACCGCTGCGACCGGCAAGGAGCATTGGGAGCCTCTTCTTCGAGCCAGGGCCATCGAGAACCTGGCCTACGTGATCGCTCCGGGACAGATCGGCAAAAAGCCCAGGTACAATGCTAACGGTAAGTCCATGATCGTCGATCCCTGGGGCACGGTGATCGCCTGTAAAGCCTCGGGAGAAGGTCTTATCCTGGCAGAGATTGACCTGGACAGAGTGGATACGCTTCGGAAATCGTTGCCGAACCTGACAAACCGTCGCCCCGAGACCTATCGATGGGACGAGTGACCTACTGTATCACGTTCATCGCCCTATAGTACTTGGCGGCGCCGGGATGGAGGGGCACCGAGGCGCCCATAAGGGCATTCCCCAATGTAAAGTATGTGCATTTGGGATGAATCTTATGCATCTCCTCTACGTTTGACCAAAAAACCTTGGTGATTTTATACACTAAATCGTCAGGTAGGTCGGCGTCACAAATCCACATGGCCATCACAGCCGGAGTAGGCGTATCGTGATCCACACCGTTATAGGTGCCGGCGGGAACGGTACTCTTGACGAAATAGCTGAAGGTGTTGGTCAGCTTGTCCATGAACGAATCGCTGAAAGGAACCAGATCGATGTGGCACGTCGCAGCCAGGTCCACGATGGATGACGTGGGATATCCTGCGGTGATAAAGCCCACATCCATCTGACCTTCCTCGAATTGTCGGGCGGTGTCGTTGAAGTCAAGAAACTTGGCCTTGATCTCAGAATCCTTGATACCGGCAACCTGAAGAATAGCCGATACGTCGCCTTGAATTCCCGAGCCTGGAAGCCCGATGGAGATCCTCTTTCCCCTGATATCCATGAGCCTCTTCACTCCAATGCCTTTAAGGGTGATGCACTGAATGTGCTCGGGATACAGGGATGCGATAAGCCGGATATTCTTGTACGGTGTCTTGAACATCCTCTGGCCGTGATAGGCCCAATGCGCTGCGTTGTTCTGTACGAAAGCCATCTCGATCTCGTGAGTGCCGATAAGGTTCAGATTGGCCACAGAGGCGTTCCCTTTTTCGGAGACCATGTGTATGTCGGGCAAATGACGGGAAATCAACTTAGCCAGACCGATCCCAACGGGATAGTATGTCCCCCCCGTTTCTCCTGTCGCCAACGAGATGAGTATTTTGGCAGACGCCTCCTCGGTTGAGGTGGTCAGTAGAATTCCAATAAGCACGAGTACGGATAGAGTTGTACGCATTACGAGTCCCTCCTCTAAATTCTCTCTGTATTGTAGACAGACATGAACAGCGTCGGGGTGAAAGCTGTGCGTGGTCCCTGTATAATAGCCTCGATGGAGCAGCCAGCCTGCTCCTCATACGAATGTATGGGAGGCCCAACCGATGGTCGAAACCCTTTTGCAGTCCCTGATCCAGATCACGCCTCAGCAAATCGTCATGATAGCCGTTGGCTTCGCCCTGATCTATCTGGCAGCGGTAAAGAAATTTGAGCCGTCCCTCCTGCTCCCCATGGGGTTCGGGACCATTCTGGTGAATATCCCCCTGTCGTCAGCCCTCACCCACATGGCCGGGGGGCAGATCCAGCATGGGGCGCTGAGTCTCTTGTTTGATATGGGCATCGCCACCGAGCTCTTCCCCCTGCTTATCTTTATAGCTGTGGGGGCCATGATCGATTTTACCCCATTGTTTCAGACGCCGATCACTTTTTTCTTTGGTCTCAGCGCTCAGGCGGGCATCTTTCTCACCTTGGGTGTGGCTCTTCTGCTTGGATTTGACCTCAAAGAGGCGGCGTCCATCGGCATCATAGGCGCCGCCGACGGTCCTACGTCCATCTACGTCTCGGCTCGGTTTGCTCCTCACCTGCTAGGCCCTATCTCGGTGGCGGCCTACTCGTATATGGCCATGGTCCCTTTGATTCAGCCTCCGGTGATCCGGCTTTTGACCACTAAAGAGGAAAGGAGTCTTCCCATGACCTGCTCGGAAAAGCCGGTTTCCCGACGGACGAAAATTCTCTTTCCCATCGTCGTCACAGTGGTCGCCGGGATGATCGCCCCACCGTCAGCGGCCCTTATCGGATTCCTCATGTTCGGCAATCTCTTACGAGAGAGTGGTGTGGTGGATCGGCTGGCCCAGGGTGCTCAAAATGAATTGGCGAATATCGTGACCATTCTCCTGGGGTTGGCTATCTCGGCATCCATGACGGGCGAGCGGTTCATCCAGCCTCAAACCCTGCTCATCCTGGTCATGGGGCTTTTGGCTTTCGTCCTGGATACAGCGGTGGGGGTCCTCTCGGCCAAGGCTTTGAATATCTTTCGTCTCCATAAGATCAACCCCATGGTTGGTGCGGCAGGGATCTCGGCCTTTCCTATGTCGGCCCGGACGGTCCAGCAGATGGCGACCCAGGCTCATAAAGGCAACTTCATCCTCATGCAGGCCGTAGGTGCAAACGTCTCGGGGCAGATTGGCTCGGTATTGGCCGGTGGGTTGCTCCTTGCTTTCCTGGGCTAGCTCAAAGAGTGGAGAATCGCCAGATCGCGACAGAACCTCCCCGTCGTACTCCGTGCATCGAAAAACGACGCCACCGTGAGAGGTGACGCCGAAAGATCGATGATCGATCATGGAGCGAAAGCTTGAGACCTAGGCGTCAGCCTTGAGCTTTTCCGCCCGATCCAGCCTCTCCCAGGCTGGCTGGGGGGCCAGGTCGATCCGCCCCATATGACCATAGGCGGCGATGCGGCGATACTGAGGCTTCCGAAGCTCCAGGTCACGGATCATGGCGGCGGGACGGAAATCGAAGTGGCGCCGAACCAAGGCAGTCATCTCCTCCTGGGAGACCTTTCCGGTGCCGAAAGTCTCAACAAACACGGAGACAGGATGGGCTACGCCAATAGCGTAGGCTACCTGGATCTGACAGCGGGAGGCCAATCCTGAGGCCACGACGTTTTTGGCCGCATATCGTGCCATATAGGCCCCAGAACGGTCAACCTTGGTAGGATCCTTACCGGAGAAGGCACCGCCTCCGTGGGGGATCATGCCGCCGTAGGTGTCCACGATGATCTTGCGCCCTGTGAGCCCCGAATCGGCCATAGGACCGCCCTTGACGAAGCGCCCCGTGGGGTTCACCAGAATGCGGAAATTACCCTGGATAAACTCTCGAGGAATAACCGGGGTGATGACCTGTCTGATGAGGTCTTCCCGGATCTCTCCCAGGGAGATGTCCGGGCTGTGCTGGGTGGAGACCACCACCGTGTCTACTCGTACCGGACGATTATTTTGGTACTCCATGGTGACCTGGGTCTTGCCGTCGGGCCTGAGATACTCCAGTGCTCCCTCTTTACGGATTTTGGTAAGCCGTCGGGCCAGGCGCTGGGCAAGGGCGAAGGGCATGGGCAGGTACTCCTCGGTCTCGTCAGTAGCGAAGCCGATCATCATCCCCTGATCGCCTGCGCCGATAGCGTTGATCTGCTCCTCGCTCATATCGCCCTCCCGAAGCTCCAGAGCCTTATTCACGCCCATGGCGATATCGGCTGACTGTTCGTCGATGGCGGTGAGGACCGCGCAGGTCTCTCCGTCAAATCCATACTTGGCCCGGGTGTAGCCGATGCCCTTGACGATCTCCCGAGCGATTTTGGGAATATCCACGTACGTGCTGGTTGAAATCTCCCCAGCCACCTGCACGAGACCGGTTGTCACCAGGGTCTCGCAGGCCACCCGGCCCATGGGATCCTCGACCAGGATGGCGTCCAGAATGCCGTCTGAAATCTGATCGGCCACCTTGTCGGGATGTCCCTCAGTCACGGACTCGGACGAGATCAAAATCTTCTCACTCATATCTCATACCTCCATACACAGAAAAATCAGGGTCGAAAAACGGGACCCATCCAGAGGAAGGGTCCCGTCTCGTGATCAGATTCGTGGCCTTCCTCTCATCATTCGACCACCGCCGGTCGCTGGTGTTGGCACCGTACACCCTTGCGGGCAGGTTGCCGGGCTTCATCGGGCCAGTCCCTCCGCCACTCTCGATAAGAGATTCAATTGTATCGACCCAAAGAGTACACCGTCGAACCGGTGGTGTCAAGAAAGGATCGCTTGTGGACGTATCGGAATCATGGTATGCTCTCGAGAAAGTTTGTATATACTTACAAAAACGAGGAGGCAAAAGCCGATGGCGACAAAAGATCACTGGGGCCACTTGGCCTCGGATTTCCACAGGCGTCAGGCCTTCATAACCGGCGAGGCCATGATTGCCCTCATCAAGAGGATCCTGGAGGAACTTACCGACCTGGGCGACCTCCTGGAGCTGGGATGTGGTGACGGCGGGTTCACCCCATCCCTGGCTGGACAGGCTCGATCCATCGTGGCGACAGACTGCTCCAGGCCCATGGTGACCGAAGCAAAAAAGATGACTGCCTCCATGGACAACGTGACGGTCGAATTAGCGGACTGTATGGACCTTCCCTACAGCGATGGCCGTTTCGACTCGGTCTTCATGGGTAATCTGCTCCACGTGATCGGCAATCCATCGGGTGCTCTGGTTGAGGCACATCGAGTGCTCAGGCCTGGTGGTCGGGTTATAGTTTTGAGCTTCACCATTGACGGCATGACTCCCCAGGCCCTTGAGGGCATGATCGAGCGGTACCTCAAGGCTTTTGGGCCACCGCCTGAGGTGAGAGATCCTCTCACTGTGGCCTCGACGAAGGAGCTCCTGGAGGAAGCTGGTTTCCTGGTCACTCACAGAGAGCTTCTCCAGACCGAGGAGGCCTCGGCTGTCTACCTTGTGGCCATCAAAACATAGATGACGAAGGGGCATCTCCCTCCGTCATTGAATTGTTCCCACCCTTGTGGATTGCTTGAAGGTTTTTGTGATGTCAAGGCTAGGGCTTTTTGAAGAATAAAAGAGGCATCCCCATAACGAGAATCCAGGGAGAGAAGCCGACAGAACAGCCCCCGCTACCTATGAACGGAAGAGCTCCCTCGTAGGTCATCTTGAGAGATGTTTCCCTTCCTGTCACCACCGTGACGGTTTGAGGTTCTTCTTTTTTCCAGAAAAAAAGATCGGTGACGGTGACGGTGTATTGACCGGGGCTCAGGCCCCGAACGGTTGTCCCCGATTTGTTCCATGTCTTGCCACCGTCCAGGCTCCACTTGGCTCCGTCGTTCACGGCCTCCGCTGGCCAGAGAGTCACTGTGATGGATCCGGGCGCCGAGCTCCCAACGTGATTTCCCAGGGCCTTGAGGCAGATGCTGGCGCCGGGAGTCTCAGAGGTTATGTCGGTCCAGGTTGTACCGTCAAGGGAGACGTACCCCTGTCCCTTTGAGGAAGAGGCCTTGTCGCTGTAGCCTCGTACCCGAGTCTCGAGAGCGATGGGATAGCCGTATCCTGGTGTGGTGAGATGCACGACGACGGAGAAGGTCTCTCCTGTGGGGACTCGTACCTCCCGATCCAGCTCCACCGTATGATAGCCTGGCATTTGCAGGGTTCCCGTCTGTGCCTGAAGAGAGATCCTCCCCGAGGTCGGGCTCGACATCACTCCGGTATAGACCGAGAGGGAATAGGTTGTCCCTACGCCTCCGGTGTAGAACGAGACGGCTTTGAGGTCGAAGTCGGTGGCTGCCGTGAAGATGTTGGCCATCCAGGCGCTCTCGTTCTCGTTGGGTGCCGGGGTATACGAGTTGCACCATCCCAGAGGATCGTACTGGTAGATCGTGTTGAATTGACGGGGCTTGCCCCCTACGTAAGCGACCCCTGTGTCCATTACTGTGTCCTCATAAGAGAGGTAAAAATATCCCCTGTCGCCCCAATCAGGCCCCCAAGAGTTCTTGACGATCCAGGCGCCATTCGAGCTTGGCTGATTGGCCAGGTTGAACCTGGTCCTGGGGTACGTGTCATCCCATCCGACCACCGTGACGCCGTGGTTGGCTCTGCCCACCGTCAATCCATCGGAGTTTCTCGGAGGTGTGTACGAGGCGAACGTCTCGGGGTTGAAATAGGGGGATCTCTCCCACTTTCCTCCCTGGGGATCATTGGCAAACATGCCCACGGAGACCGCACCGTAGGTCATGAGTGCTTCCTTTATGTTTGCCTCGTTGGCCTTTTGAAATCGTGTATTTACGCCATTTATTTTTTCATAGTTAAAGTAAAAATTATAGGCGTGGCGCAGGCTCCACGACGCAGGGGTATCGGCTGCTGGAATGCGACCGTAGGGCGCAGCTCTCTCGGGAACGGCACCGGTTCCCCGGGCCAGGAGTGCGATGGCTTGAAAGTCATCGCCACCAAAGTTCATGAAGCGGGGGAAGTCCTCAGGATCGTGGTTCCCGAACCCCACCAGGGTCGATGTCTGGTTCACACTCCCGAAATACGCCAAATACTGTTCCGAGTAGTCGGGGTCTGGCACACCGGCTTTCAAAGCTGTCGATTCCAGAGAGCCCAGGGCGCTGAAGGCCCAGCAGGTCCCATAGGGCTCTTGGTTCCGAACGGGGGTTACAAAACCTTGCGTTCGAAGGTCGAATGAGACCGGAAAAGACGTGACAGCTTTGTTACTCTGGATATCAGGAAACAGATGAACCCCTGCCAGGTGGCTGAGATCCACAGGCGAAGGGATACGAGCACCATATGTTATGTCGCCTGCCTTTCGTCCCGTCTGCTGCTCCAGGATGAACTCCTCAAAGGTGGGGTTCAGGGGGGCCACGCGACACCAGGCTGCAGATGCCAAGGCTATCGTGATAATCGTTGCCATCGAAAAAACGTTCAAGAGTCTTTTGGTAGTGTTCATACTCTCACTCCTTTAAAAAAGCGGAGACGACCGACGTGGTCGACTCCGCTCAATTCTTGAGAAATTACCACCACTGGCGAAGCTTCCCGCACAGGCTTTCAACCGTGTCTCTGGGACCGTGGATAAGGATCCCGAGATATTCAATCTCATGTTCGTCCATGGACTCCAAGCTCTCAGCCAGTTCTTGATCCCCGGCGGTCTCCATGAGAGCCGACGGACAATCGACCACCAGAAGCTCAGGGATCTCCCGGGCTTTGTTCAGAGCCTCCCGAAGCTGGGCTACCTTGGCCTTGAACACCACCAGAGGGTGACATAACATCCCACGATGCCGGATGCCCGACTTATCGGTGAGCCATTCCTGCCCCATGTGTTCCTCTCCGTGGAATCCCATAGAAGCTCCTAATTGAGCGGCAGCCGTTAAGGCAACGCCGACTTTCAGCTTGGCGTTCAGGATGATGATTGTTTTCTTTTCACGATACCCGTTATTCATAGTTTTGACCTCCCCCATTGTACATCTTCTCGACGAGAGAAGCCCGCCGTCCAACAGCCCCACATACAGAGCTTCGCGTTCAGTGTACCAGTTTTACCGAGTATGCACCACCGAAAGAAGAGCTAAGAACGCATGTGTTCCCCCAGAACATGAGCCACTCGATCAGCTGCGTGGCCGTCACCGTAAGGGTTGGGTGAGGCGGCCATTCGTCTCAGCCTGTCGTCGTCGCTGAGTAGGGACGAGATTCGGGTACCTACGGTATCGGGATCAGTGCCGACCAGGGTCAGTATACCGGCAGCCAGCCCTTCGGGACGTTCGGTTACGTTTCGGACGACCGCCACGGGAATACCTAGGGCTGCCCCCTCTTCCTGGAGTCCTCCAGAATCCGTCACGATGAGTCGACTGGCCGCCAGCAAGGCTGCCATAGGGCCGTACTCCAGGGGAGGAAGTACTGTGATGTTGGGCTTGCCCTCAAGAGCTGGAGTGACAGCCTGGGCCACTTGGGGGTTCAGGTGAACGGGCCAGACGAACTGGTGATCTCGATGCTCTTGAGCTGTTCGTGCCAGGGCTTGAGCCAGATCGGACAGGATCGGCCAGTTTTCTCTACGATGCAGGGTTATCGTGACCAGCTTGCCCGATGCAGGCATGGGCACGGGAAGGTCCCCTTGATTGGCTGCATACAAAACGGCGTCGATACCTGTCTGTCCGGTAATCGCGATTCGCTCGTCCGGTTTCCCCTCTGCCAGAAGGTTGGCTCTCGCTCCCTCGGTAGGGGCAAAGTACAGATCGGAGACGACATCGGTGAGAATCCGGTTGGCCTCTTCTGGGAAGGGCTCCGTCATGGAGCCTGATCGGAGACCAGCCTCCACGTGCCCTACGGGGATCCGCTCCAGAAAAGCAGCCCAGGCGACGGCGAAGGTGGTCAGGGTGTCACCGTGAACCAGCACGTAGTTAGCTTCCATCTCCCTGAGGGCCGCCGCTGTACTGGGAAGTATCCGGGCGGCCAGCTCGGTCAAGGACTGCCCCTGAACAAGCACGTCCAGCTTCTTGTCAGCCGGTACGTTGAAGAGCCTGAGGACGGAAGTGATCTGGTCTCCATGCTGGCCGCTGACCAGGACCTTGGGGATCAGCCTTTCCTGACGCAGGGCTCCGTAGACGGGAGCCATCTTTATGGCCTCAGGGCGGGTCCCGAGAGCCAGCACGACGACTGGGGAGGTCATCTGTCCTTCTCCTCGTGGGATCGGTACCAATCGAGGGTTTTGACGATGCCGTCCTTTAGGGGATAAAAAGTGTCCAGGTCACATATCCTGGACAGGCGGTCGACATCCGCTATGCTGTGGCGAATGTCGCCGGGGCGTTCGTCCTGATATACAGGGAGCGTCGATGACGGGACCAATTCCGTGAGAATCTCCCGAACTCGGGTAACCGAGGTGCTTCGTCCGCATCCCACGTTGATAACCGATCCCGCCAGGATCTCGGTCTTGCTCTCTGCCAGTACCATTACACGGGCCGCATCGCCTACGTAGACAAAGTCCCTTGTCTGTTCTCCGTCGCCGTAGATCGTCACGGGCCTTCTCCTCAGAAAAGCCGTGACAAATCGGGGGATCACAGAGGCATAAGGCCCCTCGGGGTTTTGTCTGGGACCGTAGACGTTGAAGAGTCGAAAGCCTAGCGTGGGGATACCCCAGGCGGCCGTTGATGCCGCTGCCAAAATCTCGTCCATTGCCTTGCTGGCACCGTAGGGTGACTGGGGAGCGAGGGACGAATCCTCTCTCTGAGGCCCCTTTCCTCCGGGTCCATAGACAGCCGCCGAGGTAGTATACAGCACGGGGATAGGGCGATCCCGAAGGGTCTCCAATATGTCGGCAAAAGCCCTTACGTTCACGTCGTAGCAGAGGCGAGGTTCCTGAAGGGATTGAGGCACCGATATCATGGCAGCCAGGTGAAACAGGATATCGGCCTGGTGCAAGAGCCTGACAATGAGGTCCAGATCACGGATATCTCCATGGTGAATCGCCAGGTTCGATCCCTTCAGGTGCTCCAGATTTGTCCCATCTGACGACGACAGGTTGTCCAGCACCGTGACAGACCATCCATCGCTGATGAGGCGATCACACAAGTGCGAGCCGATGAATCCGGCACCCCCTGTTACGAGGGCTCTACGAATCATAAGTCATCATCCTCTCTTTTCCAAACGACCAGGGTATTCTGAGAATCAAAGGTTTCCCGAAGTCTGGCGAACTCCTCTCTGTTCAGTATAAGCCAACGAATTTTTATGCCCAACTCGCTTTCCAGCCGGGCGATCAGGTCCTGAAGATAGTTTCGGTCCACCATTTGTCCGACTAAGACCAGGTCCATGAGTCCCGAATTGACACCTCGAGTGTCGTCGCCCGTCATGAAGGCCAGGCTCACGTCCCCCAGCTTTACCAGCACGGACTCCACAAGGTGATCAATTCCCAAAGTTTTTCGGACGACCCCCTGAATCTCAGGAAACAGGGGGTGCCGCCTATTGGCCCGATACATCTTGGTCCGGCCCTCAGACGACGATTCGAGCAGTCCGGCGTCGGTCAGACGATTGAGCTCAACTCGAATCGTGTTGGTGGACTCGCCGAATTCCTCGGCCAGCTCCCGAAGATATCCTGATACGTCGGGGTTCAGGAATAGTTTTAATAATAATCGAACTCTTGTTTTGAGGTGATCAATGAATCTGGTACGGTACTTGCTCCAATCCACCCTTTCAAAAAACGGGTCGAGTCATAATATAACTCGAACAGCTGCTAAAGAGAAGCCCTTGAGGTCCTCTTATGGTACAGTTAGCAAAATACATGTCGTTCATCGACATAACGGGAGGGACGGGACGCATCAGGCGCCGGAGAAAATATGGCTGATCGAGTGTATGATCGAAAAGAGATGTTTTTGGGGGATTTGGCGACCCTGACGTGTGCTTTCCTGTGGGGAGTCTCCTTTATGGCCACCAAGGAGGTCTTAGTATACATGGGACCTCTGTGGCTGTTGACTCTTCGCTTCGGGTTCAGTGCCTTTCTGATCGGGATCGTCTCTCCACGGCGTATTCGGCATATGACCAGACGGGATGGGGTACGCGGAGGGACTATAGGACTTCTGCTTCTGGTCGCCATGGTTCTTCAGACGATAGGACTTCAATACACCACGACGGGGAAATCGGCCTTCATCACAGCCTGCTGTGTGGTGATGGTGCCCTTTTCCACCTGGGCAGTTGCTCGGAAGAGTCCTGGTCTTAAACCCTTTATCGCATCGGGAATATGCCTGGTCGGTATAGGGATTATCTCTTTGGATGGGGCCTTGAGGCCCGGTTTGGGGGAGATGCTGACTCTCATGTGTGCTGTTGGGTTTGCTCTCCAGATCGTCGCGATAGATCGCTTGGCTCAGGGTCGAGATGCTTTGACCTTGAGCATGGTGGAGATGGGACTGAGCGCCGTAGCCTGCCTGATCGGTGCTCTGATCATGGAACCCCTGCCCAGGCTGGATTCACTCACAGGGCTGTGGTGGCTTGTTTATCTGTCGGTAGGATGTACATTAATTCCATACTCCCTTCAGATAAAAGCTCAACAGCTCACATCCCCTACCCATGTCACCCTTCTCCTCATGATGGAGTCGGTTTTTGCCATGATCATCGGGGTGATCTTTCTGGGAGAGGCTTTGACGCTCCGCCTTGTGATGGGCTGTGGGCTTATTTTTGTCTCCATTCTGATCGCTGAGCTGGATTTGATAGGGTGGGCGAAGCAGCGAGGAGAAACTTGAGAAATTTTTAAGATTTTTATAAAAATTCGTAATCTAAAATGCGGCTCTGGACGAGGCCCTGGATGGTCAAGTTGGAAGCGGTTTTATTGTATTTTTGTTTGGTGATAAATCTTTGTGGTTTCTGTGGGGTTTTTTTGCTTTCGGAATGGCAAGAAGGATGTATAATTGGACGACACAGACGGTTTTTAAGGAGTGGCTTGATGAAAAACGTCAATATTGTGGTTGCCTGTGTTTTTATATTGACCCTGGTCGCTGTGGGGAGTGTTTTAAAAGCTACTCAGAGCGTTATTCTTCCCTTCGTCATCGCATGGCTTCTGTCATATATTTTCAGTCCGGTCGTCCGTGCTATGGCGCGGCGAAGAATCCCCATGGTCATCTCCATGGCGTTAGTTCTTGCCGTGTTGTTGGGCGTCTGTTTTCTCGTGGCCGTGTTCATGAACACCAGGATCGTGGCCTTTGCCTCGGCCTACCCGAAGTACTACGATCAACTGATCGCTTTGACAAAGAGTTTTACTAACAGCAAATATCTGCCTCCTGACTTTTGGGATAGTATCAACTGGGGTGAGAGCGTGGGGCGATATCTCCTGTCCCTGTCCGGCTCCTTGGTTTCCCTTTTGTCCAAGTTGGTTTTGGTCGTGGTCTTTCTGGTCTTCATGTTATTGGGAACCCCCTATGTGGAATTCAAAATAAAAAAAGCATTTTCAATTGATTCAGGGGCTCGGGTTCTCCTGATCCTTAAGGCCGTCTCGGCCCAGATTGGTCGGTATCTGACCCTTCAGTTCCTCATAAGCATGGTCACAGGTTTGTTCGTCTGGCTTTCTCTGTCGTATCTGAAAGTGGATTTCGCAGCCACTTGGGGTGTCCTGGCATTCGCTTTGAACTTTATCCCTACCATCGGTTCCATCATGGCCTCGGTGCCCCCCATCCTTCTGGCTCTTGTCCAATACTATCCCAACACCTTTCCGGCCGTGGGAGCTGCCGTCGCTCTGCTTTTCATCCAGATGATCATCGGCAACGTGGTTACCCCGAAAATCATGGGAGATACTTTGGATCTGAGCCCGGTGGTCATATTGATTTCCCTCTTCTTTTGGGGGTGGCTCTGGGGCGTGGTGGGTGCTTTGCTCTCCGTCCCCATCGCTGCCATCATCAAGATTATCTGTGAGAACGTTGAGTCTTTGCACGTCATCGGAGTAATGATGGGTTCGGGGCGCTCCTATCGTCGAGATCTGTGTTAGCAAAGCTGGGGTTCTGAATTAGGGGGGGTATACGTGTCGATTCGGGTCATGGAGGTACGAAGGGAAAAAAAGAACGCTGTCTTCCTGGTGGAAGGGGCCGTCTGGCGTCCTGAGGGCGGCGGGCAGCCCGGGGACTCGGGGAGCATCTCCTGGACAGGGGGCTCTGGCTCGGTGAGCAATACCAGAAAGGCTCGGGACGGTCTGCTGTATCTGGATGTTTCGAGGCTTTCTGGTGCTATCGATGTGGGGTGCGAGATCACCCTTCAAAGAGACGAGCAGCGTCGTTGGCTGCTCTCCCGAATGCATTCGGGAGAGCATGTTCTGTCCCGTGTGATGGAAAACATCCGTCCAGATCTCAGGGTGTATAAAGTGGCTGTGGGGGAGGAGCTCACCACGATTTTTTTCCGGTATGAGGGGGTCGTCGACTGGGATTTTCTCTTTGACGCCGAGAACCAGGCCCGCACAATCATCGACGCTCAGCTGCCCGTTGAGATTGTGAAGCTCTCGCTGGACGAGGCTAAAGCCCTACCGGGACTCAAGGCCCGGTGGGATCGGGTGTCAGACGATACTATCCGGGTGGTCCGTATTCCCGGCTTCGACCTGAACGCCTGCTCAGGCAGCCACGTCTCCGATACAGGGGAAATTGGTACCATCTCGGTCGAGTCCTTCAAAGGATCGGCTCCCGAATGGGAGGTCACCTTCTCCATATCAAGTGATCGAGATCGTGACTTGGCGAGAGGAATGCGTCGAGTGCTCTCCCAGCTTCACTGTCGTCCCGACGAGATCGTCAAGCTGGTGGAGCGTCTGGGCACCGAGAACGCCACACTTAGGAAGCAGCTTCAGAAGCTCCAGCCCTACGTATTCCTGCCTTGGGAGGAACGTCTTATCGGTTCGCTCTCCTGCGATGTGGTCCATGTCGTGGGACTTCCTCGGGAGCTCGTTGCTGCCGAGGCTCGAAAGAAAATGCGGGAAGCTGGAGATCGGTTAGTTCTGGCCATCGCCGACAACGGAGAGAGCCATGCAGTTCCCTTTATTTTATGTTGGGGAGGTTCTGTGAATGTGGATGTGAGGGCACTCTTGAACTGCGAGGCTTTAGGGGCTCGTGGAGGAGGAAAAGGTGGAATCCTCTCCGGCCAAACGAAATGTCGTTCTCTGGATGTTTGGTTAAAAGCCTGTTCTGATGCCTGTTCTGTGACGTGAACCCTGAAATTTGTCGCAAATCCTCTCGGGAGAAGAAGTCCGTCCAGGACCTTTTCTCCCGTTTGTTTTTGAAGGGCTATGCTATGCTTGATATGGTTATTGATATATGTCAAAAACTCGGGTAAGATGACTGAAGGAGATAACGAAATGATTTGGAGGTGTGTCGATGGTTCGACCTATAAAATCCAGAACGGTGTGTGCTTTGCCGAAAAATAAGGTCTTTGGACCTCTTGGATGGTATCGAGGGCGTGGACTTGTCGTTATAACAGTAGACGAGTACGAGACTCTTCGGCTTATCGACGACGAGGGATTGACACAGCAGGAATGCTGCGAACATATTGGCGTAGGGCGAACGACCGTACAGGCCATGTACGACCGGGCGAGAGGAAAGCTGGCCGATTGTCTGGTTAATGGGAAGCGCCTACTCATTGAGGGGGGAGAGTTTACCCTCTGTTCGGGCAATCATGGGAGATCTCGAAGACGGGCGTGTTGTTGGGCTCGAGAAAAGAGAGACGAGCTCTGTCTTATGCACCAGAGCGATAGACGAGAAGGGAGTTGGAGAATGAGCGTTGCTATCCCGGTCAATGACGACCGAGTTACCGTAGCCGGAACCTTGGGGAGAGCTCCATTGTTTGCCTTGATTGACCTGGAAGCTGATCAGGTTCAATTCAAAATCAACCCTGGAGCCGATAGTCAGGGTGGCACTGGAATCAAGGTTGCCCAGACCCTTTTGGATTGGGGCGTTCAGGCTGTGGTGACGCCTCAGTGCGGTGAAAATGCCGCCAACGTGCTTCAGGCTGGAGAGGTGGAGCTGTTTCTGGCCCGAGGAGGCGATCTCTCGGACAACGTGTCGGCTTATCGGGAAGGGACGTTGCAAAAACTCAGTGAGGTTCATGAGGGATATCATGGTCGCGGGGGAGATTGACCATGCAGACTCGATTCATAAAAAACGTGTCGGCTGGGACGTGGAATATCATTCTCCGAAAGGTTCCCGATCAGGCCATCCGGGAACGCATAAAGCGGGGGGAGTTCAGTGCTCTCGGGGTCTGTCAGGGCTTGTTGGCCGATATTCTGGTTGCCGGGGACATGGCGGAGAAGAGTTCGAACGTTTGGGTGGCTGAGATCCAGGGAACTTGCCCTCAACATATAGTATGTCTGGGGATTTTTGGGGATACCAGTGCCGTCGAAAACGCTCTTGAGGCCGTTACATGCTATGGAGCTTCGGAAAAAAATTGAAGATCGCTGTGCTCAGCGGAAAAGGAGGAACCGGTAAGACCTTTGTCTCGGTGAATCTCTCGGCTGCAGCCGATCGGTCTGTGTACGTGGATTGCGATGTGGAGGAGCCTAACGGTCATCTGTTCTTTCGGCCCGATCCGGAGGGACGGAGCGTCGTCACCGTGCCCCTGCCTCAATTCGACCAGAGCCGATGCACCGGTTGTCGGATCTGTGTTGACTTCTGTGCCTTTAACGCCCTGGCTTTTGTGGGGGCGAAACCCCGTCTTTTCCCGGATCTTTGTCATTCCTGCGGCGGTTGTCTGAGCCTCTGTCCCCACGGAGCCGTGACGGAGGTCCCTCACGTGGTTGGAGAGGTCCGAAAAGGCCGGTCCGGCAACGTAACCGTCCTGAGCGGGTTCATGAAGACAGGAACAGTATCGGGAACGCCTGTTATCCGAGAGCTCTATCATCAGGTGGCGAAGGAGGTAGACGATCTCGTCGTGCTGGACTGCCCGCCTGGAAGCGCCTGTTTAGTCATGGAGAGCATCAGGGACGCCGATGTCTGCGTGTTGGTGGCAGAGTCCACGGTTTTCGGGGCCCATAACCTGGTTATGGTCCGTGAGTTAGTGGAAAAGTTCGGGAAACCCTTCGGCGTCGTGCTGAACAAATGCGACGGCAAAGTAAACCCATCGGAAAATATCTGTGTCCGTGATCGACTGCCTGTCCTTGCTCGAATTCCCTTTGACGCCGATCTGGGGAGCCTGAACTCCGACGGTGGTATCGCCGTTCGGGAACTTCCAGACTACAGGGACCGGTTTGCGGCGATCCTGGAAGCTGTCGAGACGGTTGGGATGAACAGATGAAACAGCTGCTCATCATAAGTGGAAAAGGCGGTACGGGAAAGACGACCATTGCCGGAGCCTTCATCCGTCTCTCCGAGGCCAGAGCGTTTGCTGACTGTGACGTCGACGCTCCTAACCTTCATCTGATGTACCCTGGGATGAGCTCCGAGATGAGCGATTTTTACGGAATGCCCACGGCCGTTATTTACGAAGATAGGTGTGTGGGATGTGACGTCTGTCGGGAGAGCTGTCGCTTTGATGCGATCAGGGAAACCGATGGAAAATGGGTGGTCGATCCATACGCCTGCGAAGGATGTGGACTTTGCGCAGCCCTCTGTCCAGAGGGTGCTGTCCGTATGGAGCCGTCTGTCGCTGGCGATCTAACGCTATACCGAGACAACGACAGGGTTTTTTCCAGCGCTCGGCTTCGGATGGGTAGCGGAACCTCGGGGAAATTGGTCTCTCGGGTCAAGAGGCGGATGATCGAGGAGGCTCCTCGGACCGATCTGGCCGTGATCGATGGCTCGCCGGGAATCGGTTGTCCTGTCGTCGCCTCCATGAGTGGTGTCCACATGGCTCTTGTTGTCACCGAGCCGTCCATCTCGGGGCTCAGTGATCTGGAGCGTATCGTACGAACCGGTCAGCATTTTGGTATCGCCATGGCTGTCTGTGTCAATCGATGGGATATCAATGAAAAGAATACCGAACGGATCGAGAGATACTGTGAAAAGAGAGGACTCCTCTGTCTTGGGCGAATTCCCTTCGATGAGGCGGCGGGAGAAGCTATAAACAGAGGGATAACGCTGGTGGACGTGGATTGTCCTGCAGGTATGGCTGTGAGATGTCTGTTCGATCGAGTCCTCCGTCTCTTGATGAGGGATTCGGATGGAAAATAACGATGAGAGGGAGAGTGTTATGAAAAAAATTGCCGTGGCGTGTCAGGAGAAAAAAGTAGCCCAACATTTCGGCCACTGTGAGGGCTTTTGGATTTTCACCGTGGAGGGCGATCACTTCAGATCGGAGGAGTTGGTCAGCAATCCCGGCCACAAGCCAGGATTCCTGCCCAACTTTCTGGCTGATCGGGGTGTGGACGTGATCATCAGCGGCGGTATGGGGAGGGGAGCCGTGGAAATTTTTGAGGGACGTGGCATAAAGGTTGTTGTGGGTGCCTCAGGTGATTGTAGAGAATCGGTCGAAGCGTATCTCAAAGGCGAGCTCGTCTCGACAGGGGCGGTCTGTCAGGAGCATTCCTACTCTGATGAATGTGGAGATTGAGGTTTTCGTGACACCCTTGCTGGTTTGAGCCTCCAACGTCCACCTTTTTGTGAAAGGGCTGTATACTCACTTTGACAAAGAGCCTTTACTAGAGAGAAAATGTGTATGGGGGGGTATGCGTATGGGAAGATGGCTGGCGGGTGCATGCCGGCTTTTGGGCGCGGTCTACGTTCCAGAGGAGGTGATGGATCGTCCGGGGGAGTTCCTTCTTCACATCTCGGATACGCCGTCGCCCTTTTTTTCGGATTTGGCTCGGATCATTGCTAAGGTGAAACCGGCTTGGGTGGTCCACACCGGAGATCTGGTGGACCAAATCAAGCTGGAGATCTATCCTGCTCGGATTGAAGGATATCGGACCAAGCTTCGCCGACTGGCTAAACTGTTGGATGGTGGTTCGGCTCGGGGGGCTTTCCAGGCTGTTATTGTGCTGGGAAACCACGATCATGGGCCGACGGTTCAGGATTTTTTCCCTCACTGTCATGTGGTGAACGATGTGGGGGCTTTTCAGGTTTACGGTTGGGATTTTGTCGTGAGTCACTACGCCTGGAAACTGCCCGACCGTCCTGAGGCGGTAGGGCTCTTCGGCCACGATCTCTCAGTTCCGTCGGGTGATATTCGAGGATTGAACGGCCTGACCGATATCAACCTTTTTTCCCTTAAGACCGGAGGAGTCTATCGCATCAAATACCCGGGGTATCTCGACGATATGCGTCAGCTCAAGAGACGAGTCAGTTTGTAATCGTTCGTAAGGGATGGAGACGAACGAAAGGAGGTCTCGGCTATGTTGTCCATAGTCAGAAGCGGCCCGAGGGTTGTTCAAATAGAGGGAGATGAGGATGCCATTCTGAAATGGTTGGAGCCTCGTTTTTCCTGTCGTCAGGCTCCGAAGGAACATGTATTCGACGGTATGGGGGAAGACAGTACCGTGTTGATCCTTGGGGCAAAGGAACCCCAGAGATATGTGGCTGTTGATAGTTTCCCTGACGTGATCATGGCAACCATGTTAACCGAGAGGGCTTGCTCCATGGTGTCGTCAGTCCGGCGTTTCCCGAGAAGCATCCTGTTTCGGGTTCACGGCGACTACCGACCGGTTATGGAGGACATCGCTAAGGACTTTCACGGCGAGATCGCTCCTCTGGATAGACTCTGGGACTGGAGCTCGGATCACGGTGTGCTCATCTGTTTTACGGAAAAGTCTCTGACGAAGTCCCTGGTCACCAGCGATGTAGCGGACCACGTCGTATGCATACCTATGCCTCACGAGGCTTTGAGGACCAGGCTTCGTCGACGGGCGCTCTATCTCTTCAACCGAAGTATGGATAAATCCGAGTGGCGGTATCTGGAGATCCGTATCTACGATGCCTACGGACGGTACCGTCTTCACGTGGAACGTCTGACCAAGGCTTTGGAGGACCTGGAGCTTGGGTTACTTGTGGGAGAGGGATGGGGGAAGGATTACGCACATATCCTTATGCCGGTCTCGGTCTACTGCCTCCGCCTCTTCTCCTATTTTGATCCCAAAATCGTCAAAAAAGTCTTGATCGGTCTTGAGTACGTTGAGGGTGATCAACGATTTGCTGACTTCGACCTGTACGAGACCAAGCGCAAGATCAGCTGGACTGACGTCAACTCCGGGGGGAAAATAGATAGAATGGCGCTAGGGGCCGCCATGAGGGAGGAAATCAGGCGGACTATGGACCCCGATCAGCTTGAAGATCTGGATCGGCTGGAAGCAGAGATCCTGGCTAAGGCCAGGCGCTCTCCTGGGGAGACCCGGTGGAACTGAGCGTATAGAGGCGTACTGACTGAACCGGAGGCGTGTGAACATGCCTCCGGTTCAGTCAGTGTGGTTATGAAGTGATCTATTCCACAAGGTGCCCCGAGGTCTCCAGGTAGACCTCTTTTCTCTTGGTCCAGAAGGTGGTCTCTCCGTCGGAGAATCGGGCTCCCGAGGCAGAAACGGCAAGGGGCAAAGTTTTGGTCCCCTCGGGCATGTACAGCGTTACCGAGTCGTCACCGAAGCGGGCCAGGATGCGAAATCCGTCGAAGACATAGGTGAGGACTTCCGCAGTTTCAGCTGTTGGATCCACCTCGACCAAGGGCACGGTTACGTTCGAGGTCGAGGTGCCCTTTTGGGGTAACGGTACGCTGCCGATCCAGCGAAGTCGTCCATTCATAGCCGATATTGTAGCGGTCACCTCGTAGGCCTTGTCGTCCTTCAGGCTGGCTGGGTCGTACTCGATGGAGAAGGGCAGCGGAACCTGGCTCTCGGCGCACATTACCGACTGGGAGACAAGACGCTCATCTGACTGAGACGAATTTTCCCAAACGGCGAGCTGAACCGTAGCCTGATTCAGGATCATAGCCTTTCCGTTGGACATGACCAATGTCCCTGAGATAGTCGCTGCCGAGGCCATAGAGCCCATTACGACGGCCAGAAGCGATGCGGCGATCCCCGCAAACAAACTTTTTCCGGTCATATTAAACACTCTCCTTTTAAAGTTAAAATAGACCCCTTAGAGCCATCAATTTTTGAGATAGATCATATCATAGGGGTTCTCGCATCAGTATGCAAGGGCTTTTCCGGATTTTAAGTATTTTATGGTATGGTGTACCTGATCTTGGATTTTGGCCGACTCAATTCAGGTGAACAGAGAGGGTGGTCCTGTTGTCCAGTGAGATCTTCGTCATCAACCCCGGATCGACCAGTACCAAGATAGCCTGGTTCGACGGTGATCGGGAGCGATGGTCCGAGACCGTTCGTCACGATCCCAGTCGGATCGCTTCTTTCCCGAGTACCGTAGCCCAATACCGTTTTCGAATGGATACCATTGAAGATGCCGTGCAAACCAAGGGATACTCCCTGGATAGTCTGGATATCGTGGTCGGTCGGGGTGGGATCGTCGATCCCATTCCCGGGGGAACGTACTCCGTTGATCAGGCTCTTCTTCAGCGGCTTCGGAGTGGTAAGCCCTGGGATCATGCCTCCAATTTAGGCGGCATCATCGCTGAGGCTATCGCATCCCCCAGAGGGATTCCCGCTGTGATCGTGGACCCCGTTTCGGTGGACGAGCTGGACGATGTCGTCCGGCTCAGTGGATTGCCCGAACTGCCCCGTATATCCCTGAATCACGCTTTGAACGTCAAAGCCACTGTGCGAAAGGCGGCCAGGGATCTGGAGAAGGACTGGAGGAAGACGAGATTCGTGGTGGCTCACATCGGCGGAGGGCTCTCCGTCTGTGCCCTTCGAAACGGTCGATTGGCCGAGTTCTACAGCGGCAACGACGGTGGTCCCTTTTCGCCTGAGAGGGCCGGAGGACTTCCCGCGGAGGGGTTGATGTCCTTGTGCTTTGATGGCTCCACCGATCTACCCAGCCTGAAAAAACGTCTGGTCGGTCAGGGGGGAGTTATGGCTTATTTGGGAACCAGCGATATGAGAACCGTGTCTGAGCGTGCCCGATCAGGAGACGACAAGGCCAGGCTGGTTTGGAAGAGTCTCGTATTCCAGATAGCAGGAGCTATTGGTGCTATGGCGGTTTTTCTGGAAGGACGGCTTGATGGGATACTTTTCACCGGTGGTGTCGTCTACGATGAGAATTTTGTGGCGTCCATTCAAAAAAAAGTGCAGTGGATCGCTCCATGTTTTATCTATCCGGGCGAGGGAGAGATGGAGGCTCTGGCCCAAGGAGCTTTCCGGGTGCTCAAAGGCCAGGAACGACCGTTGTCCTACGGGGATACGGTGAGAGGAGAGCGGTGATCAGAGGTGAAGGATCTTTCGTTTTTGCTCGATCGGTGTTCATCCCGGGAAAAAAAGAGAATTGCTGTTGCCTGTCCATACGGCCATGACGTACTTGAGGCTGTACGGGTGGCCCATCAACAGGATATTGTGACGGCGATTCTTGTCGGAGAGCCCGAAAAAATTGCTGACAAGGCTCAGGCGTTGGGGCTCTCCCTGGAGGGTATGGAGATGGTAGAGGCCTCCGATGACTATGCAGCCATCGAGGCCACCGTTCGGTTGGTCTCTTCCGGTGAGGCTGATCTGATCATGAAAGGGCTTGTCAAGACGGCGACTTTGCTCAAAGCCGTGCTGAACAAGGAATGGGGCCTTCGGTCAGGCTCTCTCCTGTCTCACCTGGTTCTGGTTGAGGTCCCGACTCTGGGGCGGGTGCTGGGGATTACCGACGGTGGCATGAATATGTATCCCGATTTGACGGCCAAGGTGGGGATCATCAAAAACGCTGTGGTCTGCTATCACAGGCTGGGTATCGATTGCCCTAAAGTCGCTGTCTTGGCCGCTGTGGAGTCGGTGAACCCTGATATGGTCTGCTCCTTAGATGCCGCAGCTCTGACGATCATGGGCGCTCGGGGGCAGATCAGAGGTTGTCTCATCGATGGGCCCCTGACTCTGGATAACGCCGTGAGCCCCGAGGCAGCTGCCATCAAAGGCATTCGGTCGCCTGTAGCCGGGCAGGCAGATTTGCTCGTGATGCCCCATATTGAGGCGGGAAACCTGGTGGGCAAGACAGCGATGTTTCTTGCTCAATGCCGAATTGCCGGTGTCCTCCTGGGTGCTCGTTGCCCTGTTGTCATGACCAGTCGCTTCGACTCCATGGATACGAAGTTACTGTCCATCGCTCTGGGGGCCTCCATCTCCTGAGTCGCTTGTGCGCGTTGTCATACGATTCTTCGTTGTATAATGTACGAAGAGTTGCTCTCGTTTTGGTTAAACGGGAGGGCGTTGAGGACGGCAGCGGATATATACTAATCTATAGGGGGTTATTTTTTATGGAACAGCTTCGTTCGTTGAGCGCTTTGTTGGAATATGCAAAGAAGATCGGTGTCGAGAAGGGCAGGAAGAAAATCAGCGTCGCCAAGGCTGATGATCCGGGGCTGTTGGGGGCTCTTGAGGAGGCCCGGACGGCAGGTATTGCGGACTTCTACCTGGTTGGTGAGGCGTCGGCTATCGAGGGAGCTGCAAAAGAGGCTGGTGTGGATTTGGCGAACTATAAGATGGTGGATGTTGCCAGTGAGCCCGAGATGGCCCTTGAGGCCGTCAAGCTCGTTTCCTCCGGTCAAGCTGACGTCTACATGAAAGGTCAGATCCACACGAATCATTTCCTCCGGGGCATGCTCAACAAGGAAGTCGGGCTTCGTAGGGGCAAGAACGTTATCTCCCATTGCTATTTTCATAAAATTGAGGGGTTTGACAGGATATTCTTCATCACCGATGCTGCCTTCAACATGTATCCCGACCTGAACCAGAAGGCTCAGATCATCCAGAACACCGTAAACCTGGCGCGAGCCTTCGGGGTGGAGTGCCCTAAGGTGGCCGTTCTGGCGGCTGTGGAGGTCGTGAACCCCGATATGCCCGCTACGTTGGATGCCTCAGCCTTAGCTCAGATGAACGTTCGGGGCCAGATCAAAAACTGCATCGTCGACGGTCCCTTCGCTTTGGACAACGCCGTCAGCGAAGAATCGGCCAAAACCAAGGGCATATCCTCTCCTGTGGCTGGGAAAGCCGATATTTTCCTGGTTCCCAACATCGATGCAGGTAACATGCTGGCCAAGGCCGTTGTCTATTTTTCAAAGAACGAGACGGCCGGCATGATCCTGGGGGCGGCGGCACCCATCATCCTCACAAGCCGGGCCGACTCTCCGAGGGCCAAGCTCATCTCCATAGCCGCTGCGGTCGTTCACGCTGATTTCAGTAAATAAAATGGTAGGCAGATGTAGAAAGTGATCTACATAAAAGAAAGCTCGAACTTAACTGACTGAAGGAGGTGTTGTTTCAGTGCAACTACTGGCTATCAACCCCGGTTCCACCAGTACTAAAATAGCTTTGTTCGAGGATGAGAATCAACTCTGGGAGAATACCCAGAGATACGATTTGGACGTGATCGGGCAGTTCGCCTCGGTGACAGCTCAGGAGGACTTTCGACTCAAGAAAATTGAAAAAGCCCTGGAGAGTAAGGGCGTCACTGCCGCCGATCTGGACGGTGTCGTGGGCCGAGGCGGCCTTCTTCGCCCTATTCCAGGAGGCACCTATCGGGTGAACGATGCTATGTTGGAGGATCTGGCGTTGGCATCGTATGGTTCTCACGCCAGTAACTTGGGAGCCCCTTTGGCTCTTCGTCTGGCCACCCAGGCAGGGCATCCGGAAAATGCGTTTATAGTGGATCCCGTGGTGGTGGACGAACTCATAGAGGAGACTCGCTTGTCAGGGTTGCCGGAAATTCCCCGGCGTTCTGTCTTTCATGCTCTGAACCAAAAGGCCATTGCCCGTCGGGCCTCAAACGAGATGGGAAAACCCTACGAGGATATGTCGTTCGTGGTCGCTCATATGGGAGGCGGAATTTCCGTCGGTGCCCACCGTAAGGGACGGGTTATTGACGTCAATAACGCCCTGGACGGTGAAGGCCCGTTCTCACCGGATCGGGCAGGCTCTCTTCCAACTGGTGCCCTGGTCAAGCTCTGCTTCAGCGGTTCGGTCACCTTGCCCGAGATGAGGAAGAAAATAAATGGCAAGGGTGGTTTAGTGGCTCATCTGGGAACCAATGACCTTCGAGAGGTTGAGCGTCGCATCGCCGATGGTGACGGTAAGGCCGACCTTGTCTTTCGGAGTATGGCGTATCAGGTGGCCAAGGAAATAGGTTTGAGGTCTGTCGCTCTCGATGGAGCTGTCGACGCTATTCTCCTTACCGGTGGGTTGGCCTACTCGGATCGGTTTGTCGAGGAGATTCGGCGTCGGGTGGCCTTTATCGCTCCTGTGCGGGTATACCCTGGCGAGGACGAGCTCAAGGCTCTGGCTGAAGGGGCTCTTCGAGTCCTGTCTGGTCAGGAAGAGCCTAAGGTCTACACACGATGAAGGTCGTTCTCCTCCAGCCTCTTGGGATTCATCAGACCTCTCTGGATGACTTGGCTGCTCCTCTGATCGAACAGGGACACGAGTTCGTCATCCACGAGCGGAACGACGATCCTGATGAGAGCATTCGTCGCTTATCCGATGCCGACGTGGCCATGATCGCCGACATGCCTCTGCCCGGGGTGGTCATAGAGAGTTCAGCCTGTCTCAAGATGATATCAGTTGCCTTCACGGGCTATGACCACGTGGATATGGAGGCGTGTGATCACAGGAATATCGTGGTCTCTAACTGCGCCGGATACTCGACCGACTCGGTTGCGGAACTCACGCTGGGTTTGACCCTGGCAGTGCTGAGGAAAATCGTCCCAGCTGACGGGGCAGTGCGCAGCGGCGGTACCAGGATGGGGTTGCCGGGACGGGAGCTGGCGGGTAAGACTGTGGGCGTCGTTGGGACGGGAGCTATAGGCTCCCGGGTGGCTCAGCTGTTCAGAGCTTTTGGGTGCTCCGTGGTGGCCTTCAGCCGGACGGAGCGACCCGAGCTGATCGATGAGGGGATACGGTATGCTTCTCTGGAAGAGCTTCTTGCTGTCAGCGACGTGGTCACTCTTCACCTGCCTGGCACCGAGCGGACTAAAGGCCTTCTTGATGCGAAAAAACTGGCTATCATGAAATCGTCGTCGGTACTCATCAACACCGCCCGCGGTGTCGTGGTGGATACCCAGGCTCTGGCTGACCGACTTCGTTCCGGCGACTTGGCCGGTGCCGGGATCGACGTATTCGATGTGGAGCCGCCCCTTCCGGAGGGACACTCCCTTCTGGATGCTCCTAACTGCGTTCTCACCCCTCACGTGGCATTCGCCACGGCGGAGGCGTTGGAGAAGCGCGCAGCCATGGCCTTCTCTAACGTGATCAACTGGCTTTCGGGGACACCGATCAACGTGGTTATATAGTGAATATAATCAACATAAACGAGGGGGCCTGGTTCTTCAGGCCCCCTCGTTTATGTTGATTATATTCACAGAGCAATTTGTTGGAACGACTAAACCGGGAAATTCATCACACGAGAGCGAAAAAACCGCTGTCGTACACTGGTATAGATGTCTTTAAAATGAGCCTGTTGGCTTGAGGTATTAAAGTTCAAAATTGCTGAACAGTGCCTCGTTTTTCCCCTATTTTTTGACGATTTTTTGACGTCTTATGTGCATGATATAAAACATAAGCTTGTTACTAGCAAAATATATAGAGAAGGGAGATGGTTTACATGGCATCCAAAGAAAATTGGGGCACCAAACTAGGTTTTGTTCTTGCAACTATGGGAGCAGCTATTGGTTGTGGTAATTTATGGCGTTTTCCATACATGGTGGGCAAGTATGGTGAAGCAGCGTTTCTTTTTGTATACGTTGCTATTGTAGCTTTTATCAGCTTCCCCCTCTTGACCGCCGAGGTCGCTATGGGACGCAAAACACGCAAAGATCCTGTGGGAGCGTTTCAAACACTTGCTCCCGGCACACGATGGTTTTTGGGAGGATATCTGAATGTGGCTGTGTCCTTTATGTGGCTTGCATACCTGACCCCTATTTTCGGATGGTTTTTAGGGTATTTCTTTAAAATTGCTATGGGTACGTTCAAATCCATGCCTCCAGAAAAAATTGCAGTACATTTCCCATCATTTATTGCCCAGGGTAATATAGTATTTTTGCTCTCTCTCTCATTGGTTGCGTTGATTGTTTTTATCGTGAGAAAAGGAGTTCGCCAGGGAGTTGAGAAGACAAACAATATTCTTATGCCTATTTTGTTTGTGATCCTCGTAGTTTTAATTATTCGGGCCCTTACGCTTCCTGGGGCCGCTAAGGGGCTGGAGTTCTACCTGAAACCAGATTTCTCTAAACTCTCTCTTGAGGCCGTACTCGGTGCTTTAGGACAAGCTCTTTTTTCTGTTGGTGTTGCTGTGGGAGTTGGAATTGTATTTGGTAGTTACTTACCAGAAGACAATTCCTCCATCACTCGTAAAACCGCTGTTGTTTGTGTCGGTGATACGCTAGTAGCCTTTCTGGCAGGGCTTATGATATTCCCCAGTGTCTTTGCTTTTGGCCTGGAACCTAACTCTGGTGGTGGGCTGCTTTTTGTCACTCTCCCCAATGTTTTCAACCAACTTCCGATGGGCACTATGATTGGTTGTGCAACTGTTCTCCTTTTTATGATTGCCATGCTCACATCCCAAGTAGCTTGTTTTGAAACGGTTGTTTGCTTTATGGAAGAGACGCTTAAAGTAGCAAGAGAAAGAGCTATTTGGATTCTAGCTGCGCTGTTATGTGTGCTCATTTACATCAACGCAAACTTTATGAAGATATTTAGTATATTTGATTATGTTACAAGTAATATCTTTTTGACCGGAGGTGCTTTGCTGCTAGCACTCTTTGTTGGCTGGAAGTGGAAGGTTCCTGCTATGATGAAAGCTGCGTCTATCGAGAGCGGACACAAAACATGGATTATCCTTTTAAAATACTTTGTGCCAGTAGCGATTTTACTTGTATGGGCATCATGGATTTTTTAAAGTTTAAGCCTAAGGGGTGAGAAAATTGTTGCCTAAGACGGTAACGTTAAACGGTCGAGACTTAACTATTCCTGATGTTGTTGCGGTTGCACGCCATAATGTACCTGTGGAAATTGCTCCAGAAGCGCGGGCTGAAATTTGCCGTGTGCGAAATTATATCGAGGAGAATTGGCTTTCCCCTGAAGCCCCTCCGGTATATGGGTTTAATACTGGAGTTGGAAAACTTAAAGACTTCAATATCGACATGGATCAAAAGGATATTTTTCAAAACAATATTGTGATGAGTCATTGTGGTTGTGTAGGAGAGCCTGCCCCGGAAGAAGTTGTTCGTGCCACAATGCTTGTGCGGCTTAATGCATTTTGCTTAGGTTTTTCAGGCCTGCGCATACAAGTTGTTGACAGGCTGTTGGAAATGCTCAACAAAGGGGTTCATCCTGTTATCCCTTATCAGGGCTCTGTTGGTGCGTGCGGTGACTTAGGGCCTCTTGCGCATATGACGTCAGTGCTCATCGGATACGAGAAAGCAGAGGCTTTTTACAGGGGACGAAGGCTTTCGGCACCTGATGCACTCCAACAAGCAGGGATTTTCCCTTCTGTTTTTCAACTTAAAGCTAAAGATTGCCTTGCTCTAATAAATGGAACAACCATGTTTACAGGATTAGGAGCACTTAACTGCTATGATGCTCTCGAACTTGCTAGAACGTGTGATGTTGCGGGGGCAATGAGCTTGGAAGCAGTGCGTGGAGAAACGGCAGCTTTTGACCCTCGGGTTCACAAAGCCCGTCTCCATAAAGGGCAGGAAATCGTAGCCTCGAATATTCTCAAAATTACAAGCGGTAGCACTCGTGTTTCTGAAGATGCCCGTAAAATTCACCTGCCTCATGATATTATGCACCCAAGCTATCAACCGCGAGTGCAGGATCTTTACTCTTTACGATGTATTCCTCAGGTACATGGAGCTGTAAGAGATAATTTGCAATATGCCTGGGAGACAATAGAAAGAGAGATTAACGCTGCGACGGATAATCCCCTCGTGTTTTGGGACGAAAGTGGGGAAAAGCTGGATTTTTTGAGCTGTGGTAATTTTCACGGTGAACCAGTAGCATTTGCTATGGATATTGTGGCTATATCTCTTGCAGAATTAGGCAATATTTCTGAACGTCGCTCTTTCTTTCTCTGCGATCCCACTTTGAATTATGGGTTAAGTCCTATGCTTGCAGGAAAGCCTGTGGGACTTAACTGTGGCTACCCAGTTATTTCTTGTGCAGCCGCAGCGCTTGCATCAGAAAATAAAGGGCTTTGTTTTCCCGCCAGTGTGGATACAATACCTACAAAGAGCAACCAGGAAGACCATGTCTCAATTCTTAAGAATCTTGAAAAAATTATCGGTATCGAGTTTTTACTTGCCAGTCATGCAATCTCATCTACAGAAGAATTGCTTGGTGAATTTAAACTTGGAGTGAGGACAGCAGCTGTTATTAATCGTATTCGGCAAGATCTCCGCTTTGTTCAGGAAGACCATTACATGCCGGGACAATCTGAGCCTTGTATTCTTCTTACAGAAAAAAGAGAGCTCCTTGTTGCTGTTGAAAGTGCTATTGGTAATTTAGCGTAGCCGTCTATTGTAGAGTTATGATCATTTCTGGTGTGTGGTGATAGGGGATGAAAATGACCAATACTTTTGATTGGGTCAAGCAAAATCATAACCCAAATAGGGGAGGGGTGCTGTGTCTAGGCCTACATTATTTTTTGTATCTAATATAATTATTTTCCTACTTCCTCTTAATTTTATAAACTTGATGCTGTCTAATAATAGGGGTTGAATAAAATCAACGTAAACGAAGGGACCTGGTTTTTCAGGTCCCCTTGTTTTAGCGCGTTTTGTTCGTTACACTCCGTCACCGATGGCAACCGTTCTGCCCTCGCCGCCGGAGCGAATCTCTCTGGCCTCAACCCTCAGAACACCGTCGGTGTAGCCTGCCTGTACGGAGTCGCAGTCAATTTCCGCCGGCAGGGAAACTGTCCGGGAGATGGAGCCGTACGCCCTCTCGCTGTGGAGACAGTCCCCTTCGTTACACTGGCTTTCCGAGTGCCTCTCGGCTCGGATCTCGATCTGATTACGGTACACTTTCAGGTCGATATCCTCCTTGGATACCCCTGGTAGATCGACCACCAACGTCACCACGCCGTCTTTTCGGAACACGTCCATACTTGGGGAATGCAGTCGATCATCTTCGTCGCTCAAAGGTTCTCCAAAACCGTGAAACGCCGTCCTCATGGCATTGTCCATCAACGTGAAAGGATCTATCCAGTTTCTGCCTCTGTGGGGAATCAAATATCGTCTCATTCTTTGCACCTCCATTGTCTGATGTTTGTTGACCTTATGCCACCAGTATATACGTCAATATTGGTCAGGCAACATCGAGAAAATAGGATAAGAGACGTTTATGCGAGTTTATGTCATATTTTGTGGTCTTTCCTCATCAAAACGTAGCAAATAGTCGTGTTGCATATTTCAGTATGGACGAAGTTTTAGAAAAAGAGCTGTCATTTTCAAACGAGGGCCCTCTTATTCGGAGAAGGCCCTTGTAAACCCTGTATTCGTCTGATACAATATGCCAGTCTTCATAAAGAAGGGCACGTATCGCGGGGTGGAGCAGTTGGTAGCTCGTCGGGCTCATAACCCGAAGGTCGCAGGTTCAAGTCCTGCCCCCGCAACCAAACTTTGGCGGTGTAGCTCAGTTGGCTAGAGCATACGGTTCATACCCGTAGTGTCACTGGTTCGATTCCAGTCACCGCCACCAACACAGAATTGAGCCTCTATCGTGAGATTGATACGGTAACGATAAGAGAAAACCCCGTTAAGATCGGGGTTTTCTCTTATCTGGAAGAGCGATCGTTACGTACGGAAGAGGAATAAACCTGAAGCTCTGCGGACGAACAGGAAAAATCAGGAGAGGGGGTATCATCCCCCTCTCCTTGCTTTAGAGCCCCAGAGCTTCATCTAAGGCGGTTTTGTCGAATCCCACGATATATCGACCATCGATGTCGATGACGGGCACGCCCATCTGGCCGGTTTCGGCGATCATTTTTTTGCCAGCCTCTCGGTTTGCTCCCACATCGATGGAGTTGAATTCAACACCTTTGTCCGTGAGATATTGTTTGACCTTTTTGCACCAAATGCAGGTTGAGGTTGAGTACACTGTGACGGTCATAGCGTTCCCTCCTTCCACAAAAAGTATAGCATGACGGCTCGGAAGCACGATACCAGTCAGTCCATCGGGCCTGGCAGAGGAAGGCTGGATACGAGCCCAAGAGCGTCGCTGCCTACGGTACAGCCATCATCCGAGGAACTATGGTTTTCAGGTTCAGGTAAGTTTTTGCGAGCCTTAGAAACAGCCGAGGTAACGTAGCTTCAGCGTTCTTCTTGATCAGTGTGGTGACCTTAAGCAGCGATGGCTTGGGATACGCTGTATGGATGGTATTAGTCGTTCTCTGAGTTCTTGACGATGTCTGAAGGAGCGTCCTTGACGAAAGAGATTCCTGGGGCTGCAGATGTGCCCTTGTACATCCATAGATGGATAGACGAACTGTCTTATTGCCCCCCTGAAGGCACATTTTTGAATCTCAGCCATGGGAGGAATCGTCAGAGCTGAAAACGCCCCTCCATCTCTCGGTTCAATCCAGTAAAAAAGGCATCCCGACCTTGAGGTGGAGCTGTTACCAGACTCACGGTCACAAAGACCGCTCCAGAGGCTGTAAGGCCCCAGATGGCAGGCCACTGCCCCAGGGGCTTGAGTCCAGCCAGACTGAGCCAGGTCACCACGGTCCCACCGACGATCAGACTCGACAGGGCGCCCCAGGCTGTGCTCCGCCTCCAGAAAAAGGCCCCCAGAACGGCGGGAAGCTGCATGAGGAGCCCGCCGGATGCCAAGGACGAGAGGACGACGATCAAATCGAACCGAAACTGGGCAAAGACAAAGCACGCGAGAGAGACCGCCGGAATCATCGCTCGTCCCATCCGCAGCTCATCCTCCTCTGAGAGCCCGGGATGCAGAGGACGGATCACGTCCCGACCGAACATGGATCCCAGGGTGAGGACGATGGAGTTCAGCGTCGAGACCGCTGCGGCCACTATGCTCACGGTCACGATCAAGGCCAGTGGGGTCGGGACCATGGACAGAAGGACTGGCATGGCGTTATCGGCGTTGTCCAGCCCAGGCCGAAGCAGGGCCACGGCCAGCCCCAGAAGACCGCAGATCAGGGTGTAGGCCAGGCCGAAACCGGAAAATCCCAGAATCATCCGCCTCAGGCTTTTGGGGCCTTCAGGGGTGTAGAGCCGTTGGACAACCTGAGGGTTGGTGACGGCGAAAAAAGCCCAGGGCAGGGTGAGTCCCAGATACAGAGAGGGGGACCAGTTCACCGTTAAAAGCTCGGGCACCTGAGATACGGCATCGACGAATCCCTGAGGCAAAAGACGGGAGCTCACGAATCCCACCAGCACGACGCTGGCGACGAGCATGATCGTGGACTGAAGGCTGTCTGTCCAGGCTACAGATCGCATCCCCGCCAGGCAGAAAACCATGCCGATCAGGGTTCCAGCCCCGGCCCCCACGCAGAAAGGGACGCTCCCTCCGGAGAGGATCTCGAGGAGATACCCCACCCCCATGAGCTGTACCGAGGCGTAGGGAATGAGCATGACCATACAGAGACAGGTTGCCACGAATCCCACGGAGGATCGACTATACCGAAAAGACAGGAACTCACTGGGGCTCACCAGGTTGAACGCGCGTCCTGCAGCCCAGTACCGGGGGGCGAAAAGGACCAGCAGGAACACGGTAAAGATAAGGTACGTCAGCTCAAACCCCAGAGCTGCCACCCCCGTCTTGTAGGTAAGTCCTACCAGGCCGACCATCATGAAGGCGCTATAGGTTGTGGCGCTGTAGCTCAGGGCCGATACCAGTCCTCCGACGGTTCTGTTTGCCAGAAAATACTCGGGGACGCCCGCCCCCGTCCGTCTTCTGGCATACCATGACAGGAGAGAGCCCAGGGCGAACCACAGGAAAATACCCGAGGATAAAAGGGTTCCTGACATGGTTTACCGTCTCCCTCTCATGCCCCACGAGGCTGTGACGACTGCCCCTGAGATGACGACGATCACGGTCAGAGCCAGCCAGAAAGCGAAAGCGCCGGAGAGGCTTCCCACGGACCGAACTATCCCAAAGGGCACGACAACGTCAAAAACGGCCGCTACAGCTGCCCATAGACACCACAGTTTTTCCTTCCGTCTCACGTCTCCAGAACTCCTTTCATAGCCCGTACCCCATCGTGAATCGACAGGGCTTAAAACTGAACGAGAAACCCGGCCTCACGCAGTCCGTCCTCGACGGCCTGAAGAATCTCTTCGTCGGGGGCCTCCATCGTGTGGAGATGGAACCCGCCGGAAAGGCTCAGCAGAGGATGACGACCTGTGGTCTCCATCAAGGTCAGAAATCGTCGAACCTCCTCCTGAGTTCCCACGTCAATATTGCCTCGAAGCTCACCGTAGATGGGATGGTCGATGAACACATCAACCATCCGGGCTCCCATGGATACCACCAGAGACAGCTCTCTGTAGAGGTCGTCAGCCTGGTGACAGACCGCCATGACTCGCCGAACAGCAGCGATTCCCTGATCCAACCGGTACCCCCGGGACGTTGAAACGATGGGCACTCCCTCCTCCCGAAGGATGGCGATGTCCTGGACGATGGCCTGGCGACTCACCGCAAAACGATCGGCCAGATCTGCGCCACTGACGGGATCGTATCCCTTCCGGAGTATCTCGATCAAAAACTTCAGCCGTTTTCGCCTGTCGACCATATTTTCACCTCTTTTAGTCAGATTATAGCAGCTACTAGCATAAAGATATATTCGCTCCGAAGCCCGCCTTTATTTGGTAGCATGTTGGGGCACGAGCTTGACACGCCTGTGAGGGGGGACTAACATGTTGTTATGAACAAAGAAACGTGAGCTGCATTTCTTTACAAAAACTTTGAATGGAGGGCTTATCTTGAAGAATATCCTTCGTATGACGTTGGGACTGTGCTTGTCCACGTTGCTTGCTCTCTCAGCAACAGCTCATGCCCCGGATACACTGGTCTATTCATGGAGCGGAAACGCTGGAGGAGATTTGAATCCCCACCTCTATTCCCCTAACCAGATGTACGCTCAGAATATGATTTTCGAATCTCTGGTGAGATACAGTTCTCGGGGAACTATTGAACCTTGTCTGGCGGAGAGCTGGGACATTTCTGATGATGGCCTCCGGTACACCTTCCATCTCCGCAAGGGAGTGACCTTTTCCGACGGCTCTCCATGGAATTCCAAGGCGGCCAAGGCCAATATGGACGCTGTCATGGAGAATGCCAAGCGTCACGCATGGCTTGGTCTGGTAGGGCAGATCGACTCCACTGAGGTCTCTGACGAACACACTATGGTGCTTGTTCTGAAGGCTCCCTACGCCGCCACTCTCTGGGATCTCTCCCTGATCCGTCCCTTCAGGTTCCTCAGTCCTTCGGCGTTTGGTGAGGATGGAGGCACGGCCAAGGGCATTAAAAAACCCATAGGTACCGGTCCCTGGATCCACGCGGAGGAGAAGAAGGGCGAATACGATCTCTTTGTCCGAAACGACGGATACTGGGGCCCCAAACCGACCATAGCCAAGATCCTGGTCAAGGTGATCCCCGAGAGCGAGTCCCGGGTGGTGGCCCTGGAGACCGGCGAGATCGACCTGATCTTTGGTGCCAGCGGTCAGGGGGCTGCTCAGATCAGCATAGAGGCTTTTAGGCGCCTGGAGGCCATGGGACGATACGAGACAGGTATCTCAGGCCCTCGGGCTACGCGGCTGTTAGCCATCAACTCGGGCTGCGGTGTCACTGCGGATCTGGCAGTTCGAAAAGCCATTCTTCACGCTGTGGACAAGGATGCTCTCGTCAAGGGAGTCTTCCTGGGTATGGAGAAACGAGCTGATTTCCTCTTCAGTCCTCAGATGCCTTTCTGTAACCTGGGGCTGCCTCCTTACGAGTACGATCTGGATAAGGCCAATTCTCTTCTGGACAAGGCCGGTTGGGTTCGGGATGGAGAATATAGGGCAAAGGACGGAAAAGAGCTCCGTCTGGATATCTGTTTCATCGGTACCGATACCGTACAGAAAGCCATCGCCGAGGTGCTTCAGTCGAACCTGAAAAGAATTGGTATGAAGCTTGATCTGACCGGCGTTGAAAAAGACGCATACTACAAGAGGCAGAAGAACGGAACCTTCGGCCTTATCTTCAGCGACACTTGGGGAGCGCCCTATGAACCTCACGCTATGGTGAGTTCGATGCGGGTGCCCTCCCACGCTGACTACCAGGCTCAGTCTGGTCTGCCCATGAAAAAAGAGCTGGACAAAAAGATCGCTCAGGTTCTGATAGCCGTCGGTGATGATCGTTGCCAGAGGCTGTACCGGGAGATCCTGACCACCCTCCACGACCAGGCTGTTTATCTGCCCCTATCCTATAGGACCCTGGTTAAAGTCCATGTCAATGAGCTTCAGGGCGTCGTTTTCCCGGCCTTTATAACCGAGGTGCCCTTCGAGAGCATGTCCTGGAAATAGGCTTATTCTGAGGTCACCGTGTTTCGATTTATCGTCAAGCGCATCCTGGTATTGATACCGATCCTGTTTTTCGTCTCCATCATGGTTTTTCTCATCCTCCGGCTTGCCGAAGGCGATCCGGCTATGGCCTATCTTCGTATGTC
Source organism: Dethiosulfovibrio peptidovorans (assembly GCA_002748665.1). Lineage (NCBI taxonomy): Bacteria > Thermotogati > Synergistota > Synergistia > Synergistales > Dethiosulfovibrionaceae > Dethiosulfovibrio > Dethiosulfovibrio peptidovorans. The sequence continues at coordinate 64,763 of PDTB01000022.1, forward strand.
AAATATCCCCCCTACGGATGAGGCTCTGGCCCAGACCCGCCACGACCTGGGGTTGGATAAACCCATAGCGGAGCAGTATGTTTTGTGGGTATCCCGGGCTATGCGCTTTGATTTCGGCCGTTCCTACGTCACGGGTAAGCCGGTTCTTCAGGAGGTACTCTACTACCTGCCGGCTACCTTGACCCTGGCCGGCCTCGGGTTGCTCTTTACCATCCTGGTCAGCGTCCCCCTGGGGGTGACCGCCGCTCTCCATAAGGATCGGTTTCAGGATCACCTCACCAGGGTCCTGGCTTTTGTCGGAGTCTCCATGCCCAGCTTCTGGTTGGGCTATCTCCTGCTCTTTCTCCTCTCCGTGAAGCTTCGCTGGCTGCCGCCCATGGGACGAGGGGGGATAGCCCACATGATAATGCCGGTGCTCACGCTCTCGGCCATGTCCATCGCCATCAACGTTCGGTTTCTCCGGGCCAACCTGCTGGAGAACATGAACTCCCGGTCGATTTTCTTCGCCCGCGCCAGAGGATTGTCGGAAAAGAGGGTCCTCTGGGCCCATGTGATGAAGAACTCGCTGATCCCGGTCATCACAATGACGGGTATGCACCTGGGCGAGATGCTGGGGGGGGCCGTCATCGTTGAGAACATTTTTTCATGGCCTGGTCTGGGACGATATGCCGTTCAGTCAGTGCTCAATCGGGATTATCCTGTGCTTCAGTGCTTTATTCTGATGATGACGGTCATATTCGTGCTCTGTAACCTGGTGGTGGACATCGTTTATGCCTTGGTGGATCCCCGAATCCGGTTTGAGGGTGACGCCCGATGATAGCCCGCCTGAAAATTAACCCTGTATTTTGGGTGGCGGTTGTCCTGCTGAGCGTCATCGCTATCGTCGCCTTGTTCTTCCCGTTTATGGGCCTGCCGGATCCTTCGGCGGTGGACTTGGCCTCCAGGTTGCAGCCTCCCAGCGTTGATCACCTTTTGGGGACCGACCACCTGGGACGGGATCTCCTGGCACGTCTCTTTGCCGGCACCCGGGTCTCACTGGGCTCGGTTTTTGCCATCCTTGCCATGATCGTGGTCTTCAGCACCCTGGCGGGTGGTGCTGCCGGCTTCCTGGGAGGTGTGGTGGACTCGGCCATCATGAGGACCTGCGACGTGTTTCTGACCTTCCCCACCATCATCCTGGCGATGTTCTTCATCGCCGTTCTGGGGACCGGTCTGATGAACGTTATCATCGCCATATTCTTTACCCATTGGGCATGGTACGCTCGAATCGTCCGGGGCATGGTGATATCCCTGAAAAACCGGGAATATATCCTGGCAGCCAAGGTGGCTGGCACCAGCCGTTTTCGGACGGTGGTCCGCCACATACTTCCATCTCTGGCTCCCCAGATCCTGGTTTTGTCCACCTTGGATATCGGCCATATGATGCTCCACGTGGCGGGGCTCTCCTTTTTGGGGCTGGGCGTCCAACCGCCAACTCCCGAGTGGGGGAGCATGATCAACGATGCCCGACAGTATATCTGGACCGAGCCTCAGCTGCTTCTGTATCCTGGTTTGTGCATATTCGTGACGGTCATGGCCTTTAATCTCTTGGGAGATGCTCTCCGAGACGGTCTGGATCGCTCCCTGATTCCCGAGGAGATGGAGCCATGAGCGCTCATCTGCTGACCGCCCGGGAGCTCTCCATTGAGACGACCACGAATTCACCCCTGTCGCTGGTTCGGGATGTCTCCTTCTCGGTTCATCCGGGAGAGGTCACCTGTCTCGTAGGCGAAAGTGGATCGGGCAAGTCCCTGTCCTGTATGGCGGCTCTTTCTCTTCTCCCCCGAGGTGTCCGACGGACCTCCGGCACTGTGACCTTTCAGGATAGGGTGCTGGATGAACTCTCGCCGAGAGAGCTCCAGACCTTGCGAGGTGGGAGAATTGCCGTGGTGCTTCAGAATCCCTCAAGCTGTTTCGATCCGGTTTTCTCCATCGGGACTCACTTCGACGAGACCATGGTAGCCCATGGAGGGCAGACCTCTCTCGGTCGAGACGACCGTATCGCCACGGCGTTGGGGGAGGTCGGTCTGGATGACTGGGCGGAGATCTGCCGTGCATACCCCTTTCAGCTCAGCGGTGGGATGCTTCAGCGGGTGATGCTGGCCCTGGCCCTGATCAACGATCCGGTGCTCCTCGTCGCTGACGAGCCCACCACAGACCTGGACACGATCTCGCAGAAACGGGTTCTCGATCTGATTGACGAGGCCAGGGAACGGCGGGGTATGGGTGTGCTTCTCGTCACCCACGATCTGGGCGTGGTGGCCCGGATGGCCCATCACGTGGTGGTTCTGGATCAGGGCTCTCTCATCGAGTCCGGGCCAGTTCGGCAGATATTTGAGCAGCCGCAGCATCCCACAACTCAGGCCCTCGTCTCCACTCATAAACATCTGTCGTCCAACCTGAACTTCAAGGAGGCTCGCTCATGAGCGCTCTTCTCTCCGTTCGTGATCTGCACCGCATCTACCGTCGAGGTGGCTTTTTTACACATGCAGAGGAACTTCACGTTCTGCAGGGTATTGACCTGGATCTTGAGGAAGGCTCCACTCTCGGCCTGGTGGGGCAAAGTGGCTGCGGCAAGAGCACCCTGGGCAGGATGATCCTGGGGATTGAACGGCCAAGTTGCGGAACCGTCTGCTTTCGGGGAACGGATATCAGAACCATGGCTGCCGATGAGTTCAGGGAGTTTCGACGGAACGTTCAGGTGGTGTTTCAGAACGTTCACAATTCCGTCAATCCCCGAATGACCGCCGGTGAGATCGTGGCTGAGCCCCTGCGGAATTTCCTGAACATCTCTAAAAAAGAGGCCATCCGACGAAGTCGTCCCCTTCTGGAACAGGTGGGGCTTAAGGCATCCGACGCTGACAAACTTCCGGGACAGTTTAGTGGCGGTGAGCTTCAGCGAGTCTGCATCGCCCGGGCTTTGGCTCCGGATCCCGAGGTGATCGTCTTCGACGAGGCTGTCAGCAGCTTAGATATGCTTATCCAGACCCGTATCCTGAGCCTGATAAAGGATATCCGACGGGAACGAGGCCTGAGCGCCCTGTTCATCTCTCACGACCTGCGCGTGGTGGCTGACCTTTGCGACGAGGTTGCCCTTATAAAAGACGGAGTCATCGTCCTTCGGGAACGCTCCATCGCTGATCTGGCATCCTCCGGCGACAGCGCCGTTCGGGAAATGGTGAATTCCCTCCCTCCTGCCACTCCGATTCGATAGGTAGCAGACGAAAGGGCCGGTTGGGAACATACCGAACCGGCCCTTTCGCAAACTCGATCAGACCTCAAGTATGGACGAATAAGGAGAGGGACGTGTACAATAGAGCCATGAAAAAAACTTTATTAATTTTTTGGAGAGTGAGAAGGTCCCTTGGGTACATTTTTCTTCTGATGGTACTCCCTATTCATTCCGCTCAGGGAGCTCTTCCCGAATGGGTTACAGAGGTTGAGGAGGCTCTTGAAAAGCATCTTCAGGGCCCCGAGGGACTTTACCACACCAATACCTCGGATCCCAGTTATCTTTCGGAAACCTTGACTCTGCGTATGGAGCTGGCGCTACTTCGAAAGGATAAGGAAAAATTCGATCTTCTCTGTGGCTATATGAGGAAGTATTTTCTCTCCCCCCTGGGGCTTTTATATTGGAAACTGGATTTTCTGGGAAAGCCTGTGGAGTTTTCCAATGCCAGCATCGATGATCTCAGGGCCCTTCGAGTGCTGAAAAAAGCCTTCTCTCTTTGGGAGGATGAGAAGTATCGAAATCTGTACGCCCTACTTCAGGATGGGCTTTTTCTTTATAACGTACGGGACGGACGGCTTCTTAATGGTTGTAGTTGGGAGAAACGGGGATTGCTTCAGGTCTACCGAACATTTCCTCTTTCTGACGAATTTACTCTCTCCTATGGAGACCTTGAAACCCTCCGTACCCTCGGGTTGGAGGATCCCCGCTGGCTTCCGGTCTATATGGGTACCCTCGGGATTATGAGTGGAGGGCTCTCTCTTGGGAAAGGGATTCCCTGGACATTTAACATCCCCTCAGAAGTTTTTTCTTGGGATAAAGAAAATCCCATCAACTCTCTCATTTACATTCTCTCGCTTTTACGGGTAGGCTTCCTTCCCCGGGAGGCTCTTGATACGTACCGTGAGGAGTTTGGAATCTTTGGATCTATACGGGACTCTCGGGGGTCCGAGAATATTGCGGTCTATGCCCTTTTTTCTCTGGCTCTCAATGAGGCGGGATATCCTCAAGAGTCCCGTCGGGTTTTGGATCGCCTGGAGTCGTTTCTTCTTACGTTTCAAGGTTATGAAGGGCTTCTGGGGTATCTTCGTGAAGATGAAGAAGGAATCTCCTGTCAAGCTTGGGTTTTCGACAATCTTCTGGCTTTGATTGCCGCTCTTTCCGCAGAGCTCCCATAAAAACTATTTGAATAAAAAAATCACTCCTGGGGGAAGTAGAGCGTTATCTGGTTTCGAAGATCCTTGGCTCCTTTGGGGTGAAGCTGCTCCAAGACTTCATCCCTTTTCCGAGCTGTTACGATGTTTTCCTCTCTCAGGGATAGAAGTTCCAGATTATAAAGAGCTTCTGGATCCTGGGGGTTCAAAGGGAGAGCCCGTTGAAAAGCTTCCCCGGTGCCGGGAAGAAGTCCGAGATTGAGGCAGATGAAACAGAAATCCCCGTAAGTCTGAGAAGCCCCTTCTAGGATAAGGGCTTGCCGGGAGGCTTCGAAAGCTTGCCGAGACTTCTTCTCTTCCATGAGGGCATATCCTAGACAGTGTCGTCACGATATATTTACCCGCAGTCGGGAGGGAGGTCTCGCCACGGAGTGCCAGTACGCAGAATCCAGAAGACCGCATTAATAAAAAGACGGTTGTCTTGAGTCTTGCCTCCCCACGAACCCTTTCTGCCGGGAAGCTGAGGTTTCAGTAGCTTCCAGACTCTATCCGAAATGTCGTGTCTTCTATGCGATGCTTCCATGGTACATTCCTCCCGATTCTCTATTCTGATAAGGGCCGATTGCGGTGAAAGGCTGAATTGTAACGTTATTCGTGATACACTTGCAACGATACTCTACAAGCTTCCTTCTGTTTGCTGTAGAAAATAACAGGGTTGTTGGTACATCGAGTGTGATTGGAGGTGAAAAGACCGGGAAGGAAGAACTCAGAACGAACATTCACAAACATACCTAAAAATAGCTTGCCAGTAGTGGGTAGAAAAGACAGGCGTAGTTAAAAAACAATTGCAAGACCAAAGGTTTTATGCGCACCTTGAAAGAAAAATGGTTTCGTAAGGAGAAAATCGAGTCTCCAGAGCTTTGTAGTAAACCTATGGCTCGTTTCGTTGGTTTCTGAAGCAGGAGTAATCCTCACAGATCTCTTGGTAACTTGCTTCCTGGCGCATTTCTCAACTTGTTCCTTATCAGATGGTGTCTTGTGGTCAAAACCGTGACTTTGTTGTGTGATGATACGGATTTATTTTTTATTTTATCTTTTACAGGGGAGGGTTCGTTTTTGGCAAAAGAATTGCAAAAAAAGAAAAGACGCATATATATTTTAAGCTTCGGAGTGGTTGTCTTTTTTTTGGTTCTTCTTACATGGTATTTCATCAATCAATATCTTTCCTTCGCAGCCTACCTCCTCGGTTTTCTTGCCGTACTAACTTTTGCTACGGGAATTCTCTTCGGCGAGATTCCCGCTTTGGTGCTTTCCCTTTTTGTGGTCTTCGCGTACGGATCTCTGAAAATCGGTGTTGCCTTATGGGAACCTTCCTCCTCCCCGGTTGGAGCAGGGGATCTCTTCTGGCTGTTTTTTCTACCTGCGGGAGGATTCCTTGGGGGCAGTATGTACAGGGCTCTTTCTCCTCTCTATGAAAAGCTAGAAACTTTTACAACAGAGATTTCGGAGCTAATAGTGTGCAATGAAGTAACCTTTCTGGAAACGGGGAAGCGGTTTGCTTTCCGAGTAAGCGAGGAAATTTCCCGAGTGCGTCGTTATGGAGGAGATTTTTCTCTGCTGCTTCTGAAGATACGTTTTTTGAAGGAGCTTGAGGAAGTACATGGAGCCCGAAATCGTGACGGAGTACTCCGGATCGTGGCAAATATTCTGCGAGGGGCGAAACGGGAAGAGGATTTCGTCGCTCAGCTTGATACGGGGGAGTTCGCTCTGCTCCTTCCCAGCACCAGTAAGGAGGGGGCTGAGGGTTTTCGGGATCGTCTCCGGAGTCAGCTTCGTTATGTTGATCTTTCGGTGGCGGATGAGGATTTTCGTCGTATCCGGCTTACCGTCCTTTTCGGGCTTTCCCATTTCCCGGGAGATGGAGAGGAGTATATTCCTCTTCTTGGCGTGGCTCGCAAGGAATACGAGTATGACATGGGGTAGAAGAGCAAAAAAACTTTCCCTTTTCTGGTTGGCGGTATGGGGAATCCTGGTGTTCTTTTGGGATTCTGGAGCTGCCCAGGGTTTTTTCGAAGCTCCCCGGTGCATCAAGAAAGCATTGCTTGTTCTGGGAGAAGGAGATTTGAGGCCTTCCAGCCTTGCGGAGCCCGAGATGATGGGGCGTCTTCTTCTCTCATCCTTCACTGACGATATTGAAATATGTTCCCTTGAAGAGTATCTTCCCGAAAAAAGTCGGAGTAAGGATTTTACCCTTTTTATGGCTCCCGCAAGGAGGGATTATCTCGTGTCCCTGCCCCAAAAAGGTTGTCCCTTTATGTGGATAGGTCCGGGGCTGCCTCAGCCCAATCCGCTGGAGGGGTTGGTCTCCTACGATTCCCGAGAGCAATGTCCTTTTGATCACCTTCTTTATAAAGGTATGCAATCCTTTGTGGGAACCAAGGAAACTCTCCCCTCGGTGGAAATTCTCCGAAGCAAGGATATGACGGTGTATGCCTATGCCACGAATCTCCAGAAAAAATATCCCTATGTTTTCGGAAGATCTTCTCGTCAGGAGTGGTATGTTTGCACTAACCCTTACTGGGGCAAGCACCTGATTCCCCTTTTGGGTGTTTTGACCGTTTTTTTTAAAGATTTCAATGATTTGCCTTTGCGTCTTTTCGTACGACTTGAGGGGGTCACGCCTTTTACCTCTCCTGAACAGCTTCGGCAAATTGGTGAGTGGCTCTGGAAGCGCAAGATTCTCTTCGGCATAGCCTACCATCCCCGGAGTAAGGAATACCGGGGGGAAAGAGAGATCCTTCTGAAGGATGCTCCCCGGCTGGTAGAGGTTCTCAATGATCTTGCCCAAAAAGGAGCTCTTCTGATTTTGGTTCACCGATTCGACTCCTCTGCCGACGGAAAGGAGCACTTTTCCGAGGGGCTCCGAGAAGTGCTTGGTCTTTCCTGCCGGGCGGGGGTTTGCCCTTCCGCTCTCCAGATGGAAAACTACGCCCTTCCCCCGGCCTGTCTTGAGGTGGTTTCCCGTTTTTTTCCTCTTCTCTTCGGTCGTATTCAGGTAAGCCATGCGGATCCCCGGGGCACCTTCATGGTGCCCTTTCCGAGTACGATTGAGTCGATGGATTATTTCCCGGAAACTCTCGGATATGTTCGAAAAGAGGACCCCCAGGGTAGTGCCCTCGAAATTATAGGGAAAGCCAGGGATTTATCCCTTATTAGGGGAAGTGTGGGTTCCTTTGGATATGCTCCAGAATTCGGATTGGAGCTTTTGGATTTCATTGTACGCTCTCTGGAGCACCTGGGCTATGCGGCAGCTGAGGAAAGGGAAGTCTATCCCAAGTTGGCGGATCCCGGGAAGGGGGATGTTCGGGAAAAGGGTGGGAATATTCAGCCCTGGGTATCGTCTTTGGTGGCCCTTTTTATAATCTTGGGGCTCTTTTCGGCTCTTTTGGGGGGCGTTTTCTATTTTCGTGCTTCCCGAAGAAGAAAAAAAAGGCTTTTCCGGTGAGAAGAATTTTGTTGGGAGGATGGCTATGCGTGATGCTCCTTCTTTCCACGTCCTCTTCCCCGGGAGCTCCGCGAAAAGGCCTGGTACTGTATCATCAGTCTCTTGAGGAGTATGCAGTGGGACTGACCAACCTTCTCGGACATTTTGAAGAATATTCTTTCATGATGGTCTCGCTGGACCGTTGTTCCGAACGTCTTTTTCAGGATATCCGGAACGCCGAGGCGGTTTTTCTTCTAGGAGAAATGAAACTGGGCTCTCCAGAAAAAGCCCTCCAAAAGGTTCTTTTGGAGCGAACAAAATGTACCTGTTTTGTGGGAAATCATGAATGGCTTGACATTTTGCCTGTTCCCAAAGAAGCGACCTATGCCCTTTACAAAGGTGGAAAGTATTGGGTGGATGGGCATTTGTTCTATCCCTTTGAAAAAACTTCTCTTTCCCGGGTATACGCATCTCTGGAAGCGGATGGAACGACCTTCCCCTTTATTTTCCAAACCCTTCGGAAAAACTGCTTTTACGTCCTGGGTTTCCCTTTTTTCGGCAAGGGGGGGCTTATACTTGCCGATTCTCTGCATGAGATCCTGGGGGTTTCTCATGAAGCAAAACGGCTTGCTATGATCCGTCTGGAAGACCTGAATCCTTCCTATGAGGGGGAGCGTCTCGAAAAACTTCGGGAGTGCATCGATTATCTGCATGGTGAAGGAATTCCTTTTGCCATGGCGGTGTATCCTGTTTTCAAGTTGGAGAGGAATCGGAAGGCCTTACGGATTCTGGAGAATGAGCCCTTTATGGAAACTTTGCGAAAGGCGGAGAAATATGGAGGAACCGTCATTCATCACGGCACTTCCCATCAGTACCGTCAGGCTTCTGGAGAGGGGTCGGAATTCTGGGATATGAAATACGATCGTCCTGTCCCTGGGGAAAAAGAATATTTTCATGAGCATATGCGTTACGGTCTCTGGCTTTTTCGAAAGGCAGGGCTGCATCCAAAGCTTTTTGAAGCTCCTCACTATAACTTTCCCCTTTCCCTTCAAAAGGAGCTTCCCCGTTATTTTGACACTTTGGCGGGTTCCCTTATGCTTAACAACAAAAGTTATAAACTGACCCAGGATATTCCGTACTTCCTTTATCGGAGTGCCGCAGGACTTAGGGTGCTCCCAGAACAATTAGGCTATATCGAATACGATGATCGCGTGCTCTCTCACCTGAACATCGAAAAGAAATTGGAAGTATTGGATGCCATTGTACGTGATCCCTTGGCGTGTTTCTTTTACCATCCCTATGTGGAGGGGGCAAGGTATCTTCAGGAATTGGTCCCTTTCCTTCTTCAGCGGGGATATTCTTTTGTGGATGCCTCGGCCTATGCGGGGGGACTCCGCTATGATCCAGAGCCTGTGGAAGATTTATGGCCTTTGGTCAGGGGAAGAAGGGATGGGAAAATCGGTTTTGGGATTGTTACAGTTGCGGGATTGGTGGTGTTACTCTTCATCCTTATCTACGGAACCCGAAGAGTAAAACGCAGAAAGGAAATGTTTCGTTAGTCATGGTCGCTATACAAATTGATGACGTTTTTTTAGCCTGTCTGACAGTTATATGGGTAATGCTGCTTTATCACGTGATACTTTGCTATGGAGGATATCGGTATTCCGTTAGGATGGAGCAGGAAATTGCCCAAATGGCTGAGCTTTCTTCAGAAAACTTACCCCAGGTAACGGTATTGATTCCGGCTCATAACGAAGCGTTGGTCATTGATCGGACTCTTCGCGCGGTGGCTTGCATGGATTATCCAGAAAAGAAACTGACGGTTTTATGCCTCAACGATAATTCCACCGACGGTACCGGAGAGATTGCTCGTAAGACCGCAGCATCCTTGGGGGCCCATGTTCAGGTGGTGGATGTTCCTCCTTCCCGAGGGGGTCGGGGGAAATCCGCAGTGCTCAACTATGGACTCGAAATTGCCCAGGGAGAAGTTCTTGCGGTGTACGATGCGGATAATACCCCTGAAAGGAGTGCTCTCCTCTATCTGGTACATAATCTTGTGAAACGGGAAGATTTGGGAGCAGTAATCGGAAAGTTTAGGACTCGCAATCGTTATGTAAATTTACTTACTCGATTCATTAATCTTGAAACTATCTTTTTTCAGTGGTCCACCCAGGCTGGACGGTGGCATCTTTACAGTCTTGCCACGATTCCTGGTACTAATTTCGTGGTCTGGAAAGAACTTGTCCAGCGTATTGGAGGCTGGGATGAAAAAGCCCTTACCGAAGACACGGAGCTCTCCATACGGATATACCTGCAGAATCAATTTATTAAGATGGTTCCCTATTCCGTGACCTGGGAGGAAGAACCTTCGAGCTGGAAGGTCTGGTTCAAACAGAGAACCCGCTGGGCCCGGGGAAATTTGTACGTTCTCAAAAAGTATTTTTTCCCCCTCCTTCTTAGGGGAAAATGGCGGCTTTTTCTCGATATGTTCTATCTCATGGGAGTGTACTTTCTTTTTCTCTCTAGCGTTTCCATTTCGCTCCTCATCTTTATTGCCGGGAGCCTTGGGGTCACCTATGTGAGTCTCCAGGGGCCCTTTAACTTTCTCTGGGTTCTGGCAGCCCTTCTTTTTGTTGTCGAATTGGGAATCAGCCTCACTGCGGAACCTGGAGAGGATCGGGGCAAAAATCTTCTTGTGGGGTTCCTGATGTATTTTTCCTACACTCAGATGTGGCTCCTGGTGATGTTCAACGCCGTGTGGCAGGGAATAGCAAGTTATTTCCAGAATGAAAAAACCTTTTGGCATAAAACAGAACGAACGGGGTGAGCAAGGTGCAAACGAGAAGGGTACGTTTTTTATGTGCGGTCTCATTATCTTTATTTTTGTCTTTTTTCGGAGTCTCTCTGTCTTTGGGAGCCGTAACAAATGTGCGAATTGCTAAAAAAGACGGCGGTTTCCGGTTAGTCCTTGATATGAACGAGATGGCTGCCTATAGGCTGGTCAATAAAAATTCTGTCGTGGAGGTGAACATTGATACTCTTTGTCGCAATCCTAGGAAAGGAAGGCTGCCTTCTCCAGGTAAAAGCTACTCTCTGGTGAATCAGGGGGCTTCGTGTAAGCTCCTCATTGAGTTGGATAGGGAGGATGTATCCGTATCTTCCTTCAAGCTGAAAAACCCTGCCCGTTTCGTGGTGGATGGAAAGCCCGGGAAAAGTGCTCAAAAACAACCTCTTCCTTCCTCCTTGAAAGCCAGAGAGCCTATACTCACGCCGGAACCTGAAACAACTTCTTCGGAGGGCTCCCAGCTTGTGAAAAATCACGGACTCCTCCCACTTAAAAAAATGCCTCGGGTGGTGCAGTCTGTCAATGTCCGGCTAACCCCACAGGATATACCCCTTCGTCAGCTTTTAAGCTCTAGGGTGTTTTATTTTGATATATCTCCCACGTGGAAACCCTTGGAAGGAGGATATGTGGAGCTTGTGCTGAGCCATTCGGAGCTGTTGAATCCTAGGGTTTCCAATGTGACCGTGGAGATTAATGGGGTCCCCATGAGGAGTATTCCTCTGGATAAACAGAATCTCTGGAAGGGGCATATCTCTATTCCTCTGGATCCGGGAGCATTGCGGCCCGGGACCAATGAAATCAAACTCACCGCTCTTACGAGAACTTTCGAAGAACGGTGTTCGGATATCGATAGTCCGGGTAATTGGTACCGTCTTCACAAAGAAAGTCTCGTTCATCTACGCTATATCCAGAAGGAAGCTTTGAAACTAGAGGATTTCCCCTCTCCCTATTTTGAAACGAATCACTATCGTGTGGATAATACCGTGCTGGTTTTGCCTGACCAAGCAACTCCACAAGAACTCTCCGCTGCGTATGCGTTGCTTCTTCAGTGGAGTTTGGATGCTCCGGGGAAGGATATTCAGGTGGGGGTACGGCATTTTGGAGAAATTTCCTCTTCACTTGCCCATCGTATGAACCTCATTTATATAGGACGGAGAGACGCCTTTCCTGAAGATTTTATGAGAGTTTTCGGGGTTCCGGAGAACCTTTCCGGGGAGGTTTATTACAAAACCTTTCTCAATGACCTGGGATTGGGGCGTATGTGTGTTACCGGGAGTACTGCTCAAGATGTCCTCTTTGGAGTACGGAGTTTGCTGGCCCGGGAGATTCGGAAGCAAATGCCCTTTAGCAAGGCCTTTCTTGCGCTGGATACCCCCCTGCCCCAGAAGAAATCCTCCAAAGAAATGGGGACGGATATTCCTTTGGACCGGCTTTTCCTGCCGGATATAGTAATGCGGGGAATTTCCCTGCATCACGAAGAAAACTTCAGCTTCCGTATTCCTCCTCAATGGGATGTTTACGGTCATCCTAAGTTGGTTCTGCTTTTCCGGCATTCCCCGAATCTTGACAAGGTCAAGTCCACTCTTGAAGTGGATATCAACGAAGTTCCCCAAAGGGGTACGTCCCTTACTCCTGAAAATGCTGCGGAGGGAATTTTGACCGTGCCTCTCGAAAAAGAAGCGGTAAAAAAAGACTATGTCAATGTGTGTCTCCGGGGGTATCTTGATATCAATGTCCCCGACTGCTCCCGTTTTTATACTGAATCTGCCTGGATGGTTGTGGATAAAAAATCTTATTTTCATCTTCCTCACAGAGTGCGAAGATTAAAACCCCTTTTGGAAAACCTTCCCCATGCTTTTCTGGATCCAAACCTGAACATCTACATGGATCCCGGGGTTGGAGGGGAGGAGCTTTCCGCTTTGGGGAGGGTGCTTCAACGCTGGCAGGCTCAGATGTTCCTCCCCTTGTCTGTAGAGGTCTTTTCGCTTCCGAAAAACGTGGATTCCTTCTCAGAAGGAAATAGGCTCATTTTTGCTCCCATGAACAAATTGACTGGTCGGGGACTTGATCTCTCGGTAGGGTATGATGACTCCAAAAAAACGCTGCTCTCAGGAACTCGGGTTCCTGTTGTAGCTCCCTTTGGGGAGGATGCGATCTTTTTTCAGGTTATTTCCGAAAAAACGGGGGTTACTGTGGTCATGAGCTGGGCGAATCAAGCTCCCCGGGAAGCTTTTTTGACGAAAATGCTTCTTCGGCGAAAACTTCGGGGAGACACCTGCCTGGTCTCTCCTGCAGGCGAAGTAGTCCCTTTTTATCTCAGGGAAGAAGCGGAGAAAACGAGAGAGGAGGAAAGTTCCATACTTTCCTGGTCCAATATACTGGATTCCCTTCGAGGAAGTAAGCGTTCCCTGGGGATCTTCTCTTTTGTGGTACTTCTCATCATGAGTGTCATTGTCTTTTCTCTCTTTCGATCTTTCCGAAAAAGATAAGTTGTTGGAGACAAGGAGAAGGGAAAAGAAAAGTTCAAAAATATTTTACGGGGGATATGGAGGACTTCCTGAACAACAGTGCTTGAGTAACCCGAGAAAGAGATCGTCAAGTTTATCCTCAGGGAAGATCTGTATCCGTATGAACACAAAATCTGCAAGCGAGCGCTTCTGCAGGTTATTCAGGAGCCCCAGCACATCCTGTTTAATAGAAACGAGAAGGGCCGGTTTGTACTATCCCAAACCGGCCCTTTGCGCGAATTCGCTCAGGCTCCCATCTGAGCCTCAAGCATGGACGCGAAGAAGCCCTGCTTGTCCCGGAGCTCCTGTGGAGAGCCGCTCTCCACGACAGCGCCGTCTTTTATCACAACGATTTTGTCGGCTCCAGCAACGGTCCGCATCCGATGGGCGATAACCAGGACGGTTTTCTCCCTGATAAGCTCCCCCAAGGCCCTTTGAATTCGGCTCTCGTTCTCGGTGTCGAGCGATGCCGTGGCCTCGTCGAGCAGGATGATGGGGGCGTCCTTCAGGATGGCCCGGGCGATGGAGATGCGCTGTCTCTCCCCTCCGGAGAGGCGCTCTCCGTTCTCTCCGATCATCGTCCCATACCCTTCGGGCAGCCGCTCCACAAACTCGTCGCACTGAGCGAGCCGTGCCGCCCTGAGTACCTCCTCGTCGGTTCCGTCCTTTTTCCCAAGGCGGATGTTCTCCATCACGCTGGCGTTGAAGAGGGTCACATCCTGAAACACGATGGAGTAGGATTTCAGCAGGGTCTCTGGATCGATCTTGGAGATGTCCTGACCACCCAGGGTGACGACTCCTCCGTCTATGTCCCAGAACCGCGCCGACAGCTTGGCCACGGTGCTCTTTCCTCCGCCCGAGGGGCCGACAAGGGCCGTCACCTCCCCCTGTTTTGCCGTGAAGCTGACGTTCCTCAGGGTTTGCACCTCCTTCTGGTAGGAGAAGTCCACGTTCTTGAACTCGATGTCGTAGTTCCCGGGATTGAATTTATCCCGTCCGCTCTGCCTTGGCATGGCGTCCATCTCCTTCATTCGGTCGATCCGCACCCCGAGATACAGCAGCAGAGCGAAGTGGCCGAGCACATCGATGATGGGGTTGTAGATCCGTCCTGCTATGATGAGGAAGGCCAGGTATGAGAAGACGGTCACCTCGCCCTTCAGCAGGAGATAGGCACCACAGAGCAAAGCCGTCGGCACCCCCAGCTTCAGAAAAGTGAATGACAGGTTTATCAGGGAGCCACTCAGGAGCTCGGTCCGAATGAGATATCGTTCGTAGCTGTCCAGTCGGCGGTCCAGATCGTCGGAGTAGGCGGCCTCGTTGTTGTAGGAACGTATTTCCTGGGCGGAGTCGAGCCCCTCCTGGATCTTGTCGGAGATATCCCGCTTTATGCCGTAGATATCGATGTGTCCCTGTCGTTGAATTTTTCTGGACATCCAGAAGACCAGAGCCGCCGCCGGAACGACCCAGAACACCCCGAGGGCGAGCCGCCAGTCGTAGGCAAACATCATGGCCGCCACGATGGCCATGGATGCCAAAGAGGCGTAGATCTGGGGCACCGCGTGGGAGAAGAGCTGCTCTATCTGGGTGACGTCCTCCATGATGGTGGCGCTGAGATCGGCCACGTCCTTTTTGCCGAAGAAGGCGAGAGGAAGCTGCCTCAGGGTTTCGGCAAGGCTGATCCGTCTCTTGGCGCTCTCCTTGTAGATTCGGGTATAGGTCGAGTCGTACTGGCAATATGCGATGATGTATATACATGCGAAAATCGCCGAAGCGACCACGCCATAATGGACGAGCCCGTGAGGTGCCGCGCCTGATGCGCCCATATCGGTCCCCAGTCTCTCGTCAAGAAACACGAATGCCAGCATCGCCGGCGCCATGAAGCTCAGGTGC
This sequence comes from Dethiosulfovibrio peptidovorans, assembly GCA_002748665.1. Classification (NCBI taxonomy): domain Bacteria; kingdom Thermotogati; phylum Synergistota; class Synergistia; order Synergistales; family Dethiosulfovibrionaceae; genus Dethiosulfovibrio; species Dethiosulfovibrio peptidovorans. Next base: position 79,911 of record PDTB01000022.1, read on the forward strand.
AAGACCGTGGTCCACAGAACCGAACGCAGAAAATCCCTGGCCCCTTCAGGGGACAACGCGAGCTTATCCTGAAAATAGTGTATCACTGGAGGTCCCTCCCCTCTTTGTCGGCAGGAGACGCTATTTTCCAATCGACCGTCTGTTGATATTCCTCCCACATGGCCGCATACAGGCCTCCTTTTTTCAGAAGTTCATCGTGGCTTCCAACCTCGACGATCTTGCCTCGGTCAACGACCAGAATTCTGTCCACGCCTTGAACGCTGCTCAGACGATGGGCGATCATAAGGGTGGTCTTTCCCCGGCTGAGCTCGCCCAGAGCCTTGCGTATCAGGTGCTCGTTTTCCGGATCGGCAAAGGCGGTGGCCTCGTCCAGTAAGACGATGGGAGCGTCCTTCACCATGGCCCTCGCCAGGGCGATGCGCTGCTGCTCACCGCCGGACAGATAGGTTCCCTTGGAGCCCATAACGGTCTCAAGCCCGTCAGGGAGTGCGTCCACGATATCCCTGGACTGTGATGCATCGACGGCCCTGTCCAGGGCCTCCTGGCTTACCCCCTTTTTTCCGAAAAGGATGTTCTCCCTCAAGGTCCCCTTGAAGAGCCTGGTGTTTTGAAACACGAAGGAGATGTGCTCCATAAGCTCTTTTTTCGGGATATCCCTGACGTTCACGCCACCGACCAGGACCTCGCCCTGGTCGACGTCCCAGAACCGGGCAGCCAGACGGGCGATGGTCGTCTTCCCTCCGCCTGAGGGGCCAACCAGCGCCACGGTCTCTCCCTCGTGTACCCGAAAACTGACATCCTGCACAGCGGGAGAGGGGCTCCCTTCGTAGGAGAAAACCACGCCTCGGAACTCCAGGCTGTTTTCTCGGATAGCGTCTTCCTTTGTTCCGTCGACCATGACGGGATAGTCCAGCAGACCGTCCAGCCGATCGATAGCCTGTTCGGCGATGAGGATGTAGTGCCGAAAATTTGCTGACCTCATCATGAGCGTGGAGAACCCCGGGGTGATCAGAAGGTAGAAGATGAAATCGGCCAGAACCGTGGGAACGTCGCCCCCTCGTCCGATCAGGAGGATCGTCGCCGGGATCAGGAAGAAGACGGCTGCCTGCATGGTCACGGTGTACAGGGAAAAGGGCTTCCTCCACATGAGGGTAAAGGCATATACCATTTCCCTATACTTTATGATGCTGTCGTAGAACCTTTTGAACGAGTGGATGCTCTGCCCGAACGTCTTGACCACGGGGATACCCCGGACGTACTCCACCGACTCGGAGCTCATCTCCTCCAGGGAATCATAATATAACTGCTGGAATCGCCGCCCCTCGGCGTTCATCATGGACTGCATGATGACGAACCCCATGAGGATGGGTATCAGCGAGGCGATCCCCATGCGCCAGTCCACCAGAAACAGCAGGACCAGGAGAATCACCGGAGAGACCACGGTACCAGCCAGATCGGGAAGCTGATGGGCCAAAAAGGTGTGGGTCGTACCGGCGCCGTCGTTCACGATCTTGCGCATTTTCCCGCTGGCGTGTCTGTCAAAAAAGCCCAGTGGCATGGACATGATTTTTCGCATGCCCACCTTCTGTAACCCTACCTCCACATGGAAGGCAGCCAGGTGGGAGCTCAGCAGAGCTCCGAAATACGTGAGTAAGGCAGCGAGGGCACTGATAAAGGCGAACCAGGTATATCGCCCGACCATCGTCATGTCCAGCCCCCCGTAGCTTCGAAGGATCTCCCGAGCCACAAGCCACACAAACACGAAGGGCAACACGTTGAGCGCTGCCGATACGGCCGACAGAAGCAGAGAGATTGGTAGAAGGATCGCTTTCCCCTCCATGTATGGGACAAACCTCCTGATGATAAAGGGCTTTTTTGTATCGTTCGGCATACTGATCATCCTCCTGACGGACCGGGGGGTCCTTTATAGAGATAAAGATGAGCGGCGTCAAAAGTTTGCATAGACGAACTTTTGACGCCGCTATTATACACCTGTTCAGCAATAAACATCAACCCCGGTCAGGCAGAAATGAGTACAATAACTACATGGTGCCTCCTGTGCCCTCTCGGTTGGGGGCGACGTCCACCTCGCCCCAGTCGATACTTCACGACGGCAGGTTAAAAATACGTTTGGGCGAGACAGGGCTCCGTCGAAACGACCTGAGGCGAGTTTCTGAGTTTTTGGAGGTTCCCTACAGTCCTTTCGAAGGTTCGGCCAGGGCCAGGATATATCCGTCTCTGTCCCGAACGTACAATTCCTTCATTCCATACCATGAGACCTCCAGGTCCTTTACGATCTCCACCCGCTCCCGGATGCGTCCGTGCAGGGCCTCCAGGTTCTCAGTTTCCAGGTAGACGGTGGCGGAAGCTCCTATAGGAGTCTGGGCGAGGGCGCTTATGTCCTCCCTCAGGCTTTTTTCTTCCTGAAGCATGATCTCGACCGGTCCACTTCTGATCAGAGCCCAGACGTAGTGCCTCCCAGGAGACAGGTTCGTCTCTGTCTCGTGGGTCTCGGTGACCAGAGCAACCACCTCGAATCCCAGAGCGTCCGCGTAGAAGGTTACCGAGTCTCGGATATCCCTCACCATAAGGTTTGGGGTCAGTTTTTTCATCGTCATCTCCCAATCTCCTCTCTTTGGCGATTCCAGATCGCCTCACCCTTCATGATAGATCATCGTTCCTTTCTATTCTTGGACAAATACGACAGCCTCTCTCCCTCGGGATGGAGTCGGCGATATTCCCGGTTCATGTGGGACTGATCTCCGTAGCCCATGTCCAGGGCTAGATGAGCCAACGAAACATTTCCTTTCTTGAGAGCTTTGTGAAGACGGCGGAATCGGATAATTTGAAGAAATCTTTTGGGCGAGATTCCTACGTGCCTGGAGAAGAGGCGTTCAAGCTGCCGAACGCCCAGGCCCAACGACGAAGCGAGGGAACGCACGGAGAGGTGTGGGGAGAAGAGGGAGTACGGTCGCAGATCCAGGGAAAGGTCACGTAACTCCTCTGCCAGAAGATGGGCACAGAAAGCTCTCATCTCCTTTGATGAGCTCATAAGTTGAAGGGAGGAAAAACGGCAAGACAGATATGGCGAGACCGTCACAAGATCGACGACTTCGTCACGAAAACGGGATGCCGCCTCGTCGAGCAACGTGGGCAAAACGCCGGGCCTGAAGCGGATTCCGAAAAGGCCCTGCCCCGGCTCGATTCGAACCATGCGGGAATGGGACATAGTTCCGCAGACGACGCCCCGACCCCCTGAGGTTGTATCGAAGATAAGGTCCATACAGCCGTCGGGAAGGATGGGGACAGGAGCTCCGGCAAGAGTGTCCCGATAAAACCAGAAGGAGTCTACATACTTTGAAAGGTCGTCATCCGGTCTCAGCTCATCGTAGGACATAGAGCTCCTTTCCCGTTTTGAACGACACCGTCGATCGGTTGAAGGGTAATCTCGACCAGGCGAATTCTGATCAAGATGCAGACAGGGAACGTCAATGATTCTCGGACATTTCCCGGCGTAGTGTGTGGCATAACGATATTTCTCCTGAGGCTTCGGTTATTATATGGTTACTCAACAAAAAAGGCTAAGCGTATTACAGGGCTTCTGTGTCATGTTGGCGTTAAGTATACATCTTCGATACATACTAACGCTACAAGGGAGGCGTGCTTGTAGCAATGACAAAGCTTTTTGAGGACGAACGAAATCAGGCTGTCTGTCAATTTACCGAAGAAGTTCCGTTGTATCGGCGATGAGGTTTTCGTTACCAGGCTGGGGGGCTCGGATGTGGGTTTTTAGAGGTGCTCTCTATCCCACTGGATGCAATATGTCACCCTATTCAAAGTCCTTTATGGATACGTATGAGGCCTTTTCCAAAATTCCCAGTGGTGGTATAGTCGCCAATAGACTTTGGCGATAAAATGCGGGTTGTCTCTCTCCTTTGGAGAATATGAGGGAGGTCTTGTGTGGTGAAAGCCCTTGTGACGGTAATCTTGGATGCCTGGAGAGATCGGGTGGTCCCTCTTCTGTGGGTGGCTTTCTTTGCAGGTGTGTTTCTGGCCCTGGCTCGCCAATTGGACGATGGGCTTGTTTCTTTGTCTCTAGGGGGACTGGATGAGACTGCCCGAGAGGTCATTCGTTCAGATCTGACGCATCGATCCAACTCAAGCTTGGCCGGGTTCGATGCATGGCTTATGACCGAGATTGCACCAGGAGAGGGCCAAGGGGATCGAGCCGTTGCTGGAGCCCTTATCCGGTACTTTCGTTTCGATCGCCGAACTTTGAAAAACTTGGGATCTCCAGAAGCCTGGAGGCTCATCTCTTGGGCTGCAGGGCTTCGTCGTCGAACAATGGCGCCTTTGTCGATTCCTTTCCTCTTTGTTGTTCTGGTTATCTGCACGATCATCATGATTTTTCAGCAGGGAAAGCGGCCCTGGAGGTCCCTGTGCTACTTCACGTCCCGACTTCTGGTCATCGTGGCGTCCGTCTGGAGCCTTTTCGGCATAGTCGAGGGAGTTGGGCATTCGTGGGCCCTTGGAACGGCTGCTTCTCAGCTCACCTCCCTTCCGGCTACAGTGACCTTGTGGGTGCCTCTCCTCTCGGCTGGTTCGGCCCTCTCGTGGCTCTGCGGTGTGATGATTGTTGCCTGTGTCTCCGAGTGCTTTGGTGCGCTCTACCCCGACCCGTGAAAAAATCGAGAAAAATGAAGGGCCTCGGATATCCCGAAGCCCTTCATGATTAAGGAAACAGCTTTAGCGGACGTACTCGTTCAAAGGACGAAGTCGGTAGGCATTGGTGGGCATCTCGTTGGTTGTACTATAGCCCGGTTGGGCGTTTATCAGGTCTGGCAGCCGATTGACGATGGTGGCGCAGGTGAGCTCCACGGTGGCCGGCCGGTTAATCGTCACTTGGGTATCGGGCTCACCGTAGATGGTCCAGTCGTTGCAGTCGAACTCATCCGGTGCATACACTTTGCCGATACACTCGGTTTCTACCGTGACGCCTTGGGCAGTCTCGGTCGTTACCAGAGCTGACATGCCGGTGGCATACCCCGCTGGGATCGTCATGCCCAGGGTGGAGGAGCAGAGCTCATTTTCGTGCGTCTGGGGAATGCACTTTTGAGTCTGGGAGGTAACGGTGAGCCCCAGCTTAGCACAGAGCCAGCCATTGACGTTCCACATATACGATGGCAGGAACTCGCCTTTGTCGATAAGGGCCTGTCGCTCAGCCGGAGAAATATCATCAGCGGCGGCTATCTCCCGGGCGAAGGTCTTTAAGTCGAGACCGGCTCCATGTACCTGGGCCAGAGCGATGCCGTAATCTTCTACGTTGTAGCTTGATCTCCCCTTAATTTTTTTGATCGTGTGAGTTGCCCCGGCCAAGGTGGCAATAAGGTTTCCCCAAAAGACATCCTGATACCCGGCACCACAGATCGTGCAGTTGTTCTTCTTCGCAAGATCGTCGATTTCCTTCGTTATGGCGAGGGAGGAGTTCCAGGGATAGAAGGCCTCCTCGCAGGTGCTGATGGCGTTAATGCCGTTTTTGGCACAGGTCAGGAAGGGATTTTTAAGGTCGCTCATGAGGCTCATCGTGGTGATGATGCAGGCGTCAGGCTTGAGCTCTGCCAAGGTCTTGTCGGCTTCGGTTCCATCCAGAATCATGATGCCCTTGGGTCCGGTCTTCATGATCTCCCCGATATCTTTGCCTACTACCGCAGGATTTTGGTCGAAGGCGGCCACGATCTCCCCACCTTTTTCGTATACGTACCTCATCGTGTAGGCTGACATCTTTCCGCAACCAAACTGGGCTATGCGCATTTTCCTGTCCATGTATGACACCTCCTGAAGAAGTATGTGATATATTGCACTATCTGTCATCATTTTAGACTCTATGGCATGTATAGAGTCAAGGCTGGCTATAAGTTCACTGGAATTTGAAGCTTGATAAACATGCCTCGCTCGTTATCAACAAACACGGGCAGGTCAGCGATGACCTCACAGACATAGTCTCCAGCTATGAAATAGCCTTGCTCTTCCGCATGGGCGAGAAGCTTCTGGGCATAGTCCTTTTCTTTATGGAAGTTGTCACAGGAGATACACAGGTATGTGTGGGAGGGGAGGGTCTCTACCTGGGGGGAGGGCTTAAAGTCGTGATCCACGAAGACGAAGACCTCGGTGGAGACGAAGTTCCTCGCGAGGAGGCTTTCTTGACGCATAATGCTCCCTACGTTGCAGAAATAGGCCATGGGGAGGTGACTGAGGGAGATATGTTTTTTGAGCTCTCGAAGGATGGACTCGTATGTCTCGATACCGTAATCGTAAAAGTTGATACCGCTGTCGTATCGATAGATATGCCGTTCGTCCATAAACTCGGTGAAGATCGTTCCGTCCTTGGGGGCGAGGTTATATCTTCGGTAGTTGGTCAACGTGCGGTCCACGCATTTTCTTGCGGCCGTGAGCCCATCGATCTCCTCGTCAAGTTTTTTTCGCTGAAGCTCAAGGAGATCCTGGATCACAGAGACATCTTGGCGGTCAAGTTGTTCCTTGATTTGGCGGAGAGTCATGCCCAGGAGTTGGAGATTTTGAATCATATCGAGTCGAGCGCATTGCTTCATGCTGTAGTAGCGATATCGGTTGGTGCCTACAAACTGAGGCTTAAGAAGTCCTAATTTATCATAAAGCCGAAGGGTTTGAACCGATATCCCGTTGATCCTGGCCATGGTTCCTATTGGCATCCTGTCCATCAATATGGTTTATCCTTTCCTCTGGAGGATAGGTCCCAGGATATGATATAGTTATATCCATAAATTAGTATAGTAAAAATGGTGGCGTTTTGAAAGGAGATCCTGGCCGTGGGTAAACTGATCACACCGGATCCTGATCTCTGGGAAAATCCCGATCACCGAGCGGCTTTGGAGGAAAAAGCTGAGCGGCGGCGTGTTGAGGCCAAGAGGAACTACCGCCGCATGATTCTTACGATCACGGTAGTAGTCGTCTTTCTGCTGCCTTTTATCCTTGCTCTCCTGAAACTCTGAACGTATATGAAAGAAGGTGCCCCGACGTGGTAGCAAAAGGTTTTCAGATGATGATGCAGGTCCATATCCCGTTGACCGAACACAATGTAGTCTCTCGGCAGATCGTTCGGAACTACGCTGATCGGGAAGAGATGGAGATGAACATGATCAACTATATCAACAATATTCGGGAGAACGACCAAATAGGTTTTGGCGATGATATTATCTTTCTTCCGACAGGGATGGGGCGAAGGACTGTTGTAGAGTTTACCTACAAGGTAGTGGATTGATCTTCTTGATTGTATTGGCTGGGAGAGAAGATACAGGCGAGGGAGCTCTCTCGCCTGTTTGTCGTTGAGACGGATACCTTTTGAAAAAGGAGGACGCTATGGGATTGGTCAGCACCTCCCATCTGGCCGAGGGCATGATCTTGGCTGATAATCTGATGACACCTTCCGGTCGATTGATCCTCAGTAAGGGCGTTTCCTTGACGGGAAAGCATATCTCCATGATGAAAGTCTGGGGGATTTCCTTTGCAGACGTGGAGGGTGTGGACCAGGAGGACATTCGTCGACGGGAGCAAGCCGTTCAGGAGACCATGGACCAAAGTGACCTGCTTCTTCGAAGCTTCTTCCCCTCGCTTTCTGATGAAGGCCCCACCTCCGAGCTCTTTGATCTCTGTCGGCGTAGATGCGCCAGGCTGATCGATAAAGGGGAAAACGAGATGATCGAGGAGATGGCCGATGATCGTCGCCCGGAAACAATACCGTTTCGCTCTGATCTCCCGACCGAACGTCCTCGTCTCTCCGAATTGGTCTCTGAAGAGATTCCTCTGGCGTCCTTATCGGACATCCATTTCAAAATCCGGGAAGTTGTTCAGTCACCGGTGAGCTCGGCTGCTTCTATCGCCCGAGTGGTGAGTACTGACCCAAATCTCAGTCTTCGACTTCTGCGACTTGTCAATAGCGCCTTTTACGCCTTTCCGACGCCTATTCGTTCCATCCCAAGAGCAATCGCCATTGTTGGAGTACGAGAGCTTTCGTCTTTAGCCTTGGCGGTTTCGACAATGAACGTCTTTACCGAGATCCCCTCAGAATATGCTGACATGAAATCTTTCTGGAAACATGCGGTTGCCTGTGGGGTACTCGCTCGAATCCTGGCCGTTCAGAAAAAAATCCGTCGGGACGAACAATACTTTCTGGCCGGCTTGCTTCATGATATCGGTCGGGCTGTTCTCTATATTCAAGAACCTCGGTGGATGGCTCATGCATTGGGACTTTCCCGCTACCTTCGCTTGCCCCTTCTGGAAGTTGAACGTCGACTCTTAGGTTTCGACCACGCCGTTGTCACCCATCGGCTTTTGAGTGCCTGGAAAATCCCGGAACCTATACTGGGACTGGCATCGTGGCATCACGAGCCTGAGCGGGCCGAGTACCCAGAGGCTGCATCCTTGATCTGGCTGGCGGACTGGATAGCCAATGCCATGAAAGTGGGCACCAGCGGTGCGTTCTTCCTTCCACCTCTGGATGATCATCGCTGGGAGCTCACAGGGCTTCACAGCGAGGCACTCCGATCGGTATTTGGCCAAGCGGAGCGTCAGATCCAAGAGGTCCTCCGTATCTTTTTGATAAAATAAGAGGTTTTGATGAAATTTGATGAATTAGAGGTTCGCCTTCAAGAGTTGGAAGAGCGCCTCTCTCTGCTCACTACAGAACGGGAGCGGGCACGATGGATATTGGACAACGCCGTTGAGGCCCTGAGTTTGCCCGCATTTTTGGGAGAAACGGGAAATCCTGCAGATGTCTTGGAACGGACAGCTCAGCGTGTTCGAACCCTTATCTCCTTGAAAGGGCTGGCGTTTTACCTTCTCTCGGAGGACGGATTGGACTTTACCTGCCAATGGCATGCTCCTCCGGATTTCTTGGAAAGCTTTGAGCCGGAACGTCAGGCCCTTATAGAGGATGGTACCGTTGCCTGGGCGTTGAGTCGAAACAAGCCGGTGATGGTCACCGGCGAACGGAGAGAAGGGCTTTTGCTTCACGCTCTCATGGCTCACGACGAACCTCTGGGGATCATGGCTGCACGTTTGGACGAAGACCCCTCGGCCATCATGGACATCTCTCTGGCCTTTCTCACAGTGGTTTTAGGATCGACTGCTGGAATATTAAAAAATAGCAGGCTCTATCGGGTCATCAACGACCTGAACGACGAACTTCGGGCCAAAATTGAACGGCTTGAGGAATCGGAGAAAGCCCTTGCCTTGGCCAACGAGGCCAAAAATCGTTTTTTAGCCAACGTCAGTCACGAAATACGAACCCCCCTGAATGCCATCCTTGGTATCGTCTCGGTTGCGAGGGGCGAAGATCGCCAGGCTCTGGACCGAGCTATGGATGTCGTGTCGGAAGAGGGCCAAGCCCTTCTCAGTCTTATTAACGACCTTCTGGATCTCTCCAAAATTGAGGCGGGGCATATGGAGCTGGAACGAATACCATTTAACTTGAGGGATCTGTTGAAAGCTCTGGAAGATTCGTATAGGGAGACCGCACGGGCAAAATCACTTGATTTTAACATTACGTACTCTCAAGCTCTCCCACAATGGGTTCTTGGAGATTCAATAAGGCTTCGTCAGGTTTTAGGGAACCTTTTGGGCAATGCTGTTAAGTTTACCGATCAGGGATATATTTCATTAACTGTCGAGGGGAACTGTCATCCAGATGAGCCCTGTAGGCTTCGTTTCGCTGTCTCCGACTCAGGAATAGGTATAGCTTCAGAGGGGCAAAGCAAGCTTTTTCAGGCTTTCAGCCAGGTCGATAGCTCGACCAGTCGACGGTATGGCGGAACCGGTCTGGGACTTGCCATCTCTCAGCAAATCGTTCGAGCCATGGGAGGAGAGATCGAAGTATACAGCGCCTTGGGTGAGGGAGCGATCTTCTCCTTCTCCGTCTTGATGGTTCCCTGTGCCCCACCGTCACAGGGTGAAATAGTTGAACAGCAGGCAGGGTCCCCTTTATCCATTCTCTTGGTTGAGGACAACGCCACCAATCGAGTTGTGGCAGGAGCTCTTCTGAAGAAGCTTGGACACAGGGTGACCATGGCCGAATCGGGACGAGATGCTTTAATTGCTCTGTCACAAGAGAGTTTTGACGTCGTGCTCATGGACATACAGATGCCTGGAATGGACGGGCTGGAGCTTACGGATATCATTCGTTCAAAGGGTAGTCCTGTTCGGGATCAAACTATCCCTATCATCGCCTTGACGGCCAACGTTATGAAAGGAGACAGGGAGCGGTATCTCGATGCCGGTATGGATGGGTATCTCGCAAAACCCGTTCGCTCCGACGACATAAAAAACATGCTGAATCGCTTCTCTCCCAGAGAAAAGCTGCCGCCGGCTCCTGAGCGATATGTCCTTGATACACGGGGTCTTCTTGAACGCTCTGAGGGGGACGAGGCATTGGCCCAGATGGTTCTGGATGTCTTCGTTGAGGATCTTCCATCCATGACAAAGAAGATTCAAAAAGCTCTGTACGATCAAGATAAAAGCGCCCTGGCTCTTCATGCACATGCTCTGAAAGGAGCCTCGGTGAGCGTTGGAGCTTTAGGATTAAGCGTCGTGGGGTATCGACTCCAAAAGGCCTCCGAGAGGGAAGATGAAAAATGGCATCGAATTCGGGACGTGGTAGATCGGGTATTGCCCGACGAAATAGCTCGGTTTCGGGCTCGATTAGACAAGGAGGCGATCTGGTGAGGATCCTTATTGCCGAGGATGACAGGACAACCCGGGTCTTGTTGGAATCGTCTTTCAAAAAATGGGGGTACGAGACGGTCGTTGTCTCTGACGGCGATGAAGCTTGGCGCATCCTCTCCGAAGAGGGGGCTCCCGCTTTAGCCGTGCTCGACTGGCTGATGCCGGGATTGCAGGGAACCGACATCTGTCGACGGGTTCGTGAACGGAACAAAAAGCAGGGAACCTATCAATATATTCTGCTCCTTACGGTCCAAAACGCCAGAGGAGACGTTATTCGGGGACTGGAGGCTGGAGCAGACGACTACATTGTCAAACCCTTCGACCCTCAGGAACTGCGAATGCGTCTCTCCGTAGGTAAAAGAATCCTGGAGCTCCAAGAACGGTTGGCCTTCTCGGCGAATCACGACCAGCTTACGAAGTTACCCAATCGATATGCCCTGTTTGACAGGCTGAATGCCGAGATGGCCCGAGCTGACCGTGATGGTGGAGGCTTGATCGTGTCGATGGTCGATCTCGATTTCTTCAAAAAAGTCAACGATACATACGGACACATGGTGGGAGATCAGGTCCTCTGTTCTGTTGCCCGAAGGCTGAGAAAAGCCCTGAGGCCATACGACATCGTTGGGCGATACGGCGGAGAGGAGTTCCTGCTCATTCTGCCGGGGGATGGGATGGAAGACGGAATCCGAACTGTGGAGCGGGTCAGGTTGTTGGTCGAGGAGACGCCCATTAAACTTAACGATGATACGGCTATCCCCGTCACTATATCAGCGGGCGTTGCCCTCTATCAAGGAGGAATGACTATGGACACACTCGTTCGTCAGGCCGATCAGGCCCTCTATCGAGCCAAAGAATCAGGCCGAAACCGGGTTAGTCGATGAAGTCCATTGAGCGTAGTCGAAAAAAGATCGCACAGGAGACGATGTGAAAGGCCTTAGCGTCACCTCCGATTTTTTTGTCGTCCCTGAAATGGCCCTCTTGCAGGGGTGGGCGGAGACCTTTCAGTTTTCAAGGCAGCACATGGTTGACCTAGAGAAGCGAAATTCGCCGTAGTCGTAACAATAAAATCGTATTCTGTTCGTTAGAGAAAGAGGAGGGGGCCAGAGGGATCGCCCCCTCTCTTTTTAGTCGGAGAGGCACGCTTTGTCTGACTATGCTAAAAAGTCAGAATAAGAGTATGGTGTTCCTTTTCCCAGAGAAAATCAAGTACTTGCTGGTACAATTGGTCGTGTCAGATCTATCTTTCTGAAGGAGGGGAGCTTGTATGAAAGCAGTGATACACGCTCAAGTGTGGACTGTGTCTCATGGCGTTGTGGACGATGGAACGGTCGTGTTCAAGGAGGGGAAGATTCTGTCGGTGGAGGCTGGAGGGGCTGTCCCCCAGGGGGCTTCCGTGGTGAATGGATATGGAAAGATCGTGACGCCAGGTTTTATCGATGCCCACGTACACATAGGCATCTGCGAGGAAGGTATTCCCGGGGCAATGAACGCCGTCAACGAGGATACCTCGCCGATCACGCCCGATGTTCGAGCTCTTGACGGCATCAACCCTGCGGATGAAGGTTTTCAAAAAGCTCTGTCAGCTGGGGTTACCTGCATGCAAATTCTTCCTGGGAGTGCCAACATCATCGGGGGAATCGGAACCATCGTCAAACCCGTTGGTAACGTTATCGATCGTATGATACTTCGGGCTCATTCGGGGATGAAAGCCGCATTGGGGGAAAATCCCATTACCTGGCAGGGAGGGAAGGGGCGTTTCCCTTCAACCAGAATGGGCAACGCTGCCTGTATGAGAAAAGCTCTACAGGATGCTAGAGACTACAGGGCAAAAAAAGAGGAGGCGGAGAAAAAGGGGGAATACTTTGCTCTCAATCAAGGTATGGAGCACTTCCTGCCTGTCCTGGATAAAACCGTCCCCATGCGAATCCACAGCCATCGAGCCGACGATATCTGCACAGCCATACGGATCTGCGAGGAATTTGACGTGCGCTACACCCTGGAACACTGTACAGAAGGCCAGTTCATCGTCGACTACCTGGCAGATCGAAAGGTTCATGCTGCTGTGGGGCCGACAGCGACCAGTAAGACCAAAGTGGAGGTCAAAAACAAGGGTTGGGAGACCCTCATAGCCCTTCATAATGCGGGAATATCTTTCTGCATCATCACTGACCATCCTGTAATCCCTATCGAGAACTTACCGGTGGCTGCTGCCCTGGCCATCAGAGCCGGATTGCCTCATCAGGCGGCGTTGGAGGCCCTGACGATAAACGCTGCCCGTCACCTGGAGGTGGAGGAGCGCATGGGATCCATCGAGCCCGGCAAAGACGCCGACCTCGTCATATGGCCCGGCGATCCCTTCGACATTCGCAACGCTCCAGAGCAGGTCTTCGTCGACGGGCAACCCCAACTTTGAGCCTCGGTCGTATTGACGGGACAGGCGTATTCGAGTAAATTATTTAAGCTACAGAGTCGTAATAAAAACGTATCTTATAATATATGAGGAGGAATGAATACGATGAACGTTCGAAAGCTCAGGTTTGTAGCGGTCCTGTGTGCTTTGGCCCTTGTGGCGGTTCCCGCATTTGCAAGAGAGAAGGCCGATCCTGATACTCTTGTCGTGGCGAACATCTACGACGCAAAAACCCTGGATCCTCACGCAACGAACGATGTCGCTTCGTCGGGTGCAATGTTGCACATCTATAACTGCCTGGTCAAGCTGAACGATAAAAATGAGGTCGTCGGTGATTTGGCTGAAAAAGTGGAGAAGGTAGATGACACTACCTATCGCTTCACCCTCAAGAAGGGCGTCAAATTCCACAACGGTGAGGAGCTTAAAGCTTCTGACGTTGTCTTCACCCTCAAGAGAGCAGTGGCTCCTGAAAGCGGTGCAATCAAGCACATCGTCGGAGCTATTGATCCTGACAGCATCGTTGCTCTTGACGACTACACCGTCGAGCTCAAGACGAAGTTCCCCTTCTCGGCTTTCCTACCCTCCATGACCCACATGGGTGGCGGTGCCATCCTCAACGAAAAAGCCGTTACCGAAGCCGGGGACAACTACGGTATGAATCCCGTGGGAACCGGTCCCTTCAAGCTTGCCAAGTGGAACCGTGGTGACAGGATCGTCATGGAGCGCTTCGACGGCTACTTTGGCCCAAAGCCCGCCTTCAAAAACCTGATTATCCGGGCCATCCCCGAGGGCACCAACCGCACCATCGAGCTTGAGAGCGGCAACGTCGATATCGCTTACGGCATCACCACGAACGACATCAGCCGTGTGAAGTCGAACAAAGCCCTCAAGCTCATCAGGACGCTCGACAACTCGACCAACTACCTGGGCTTCAACTGTGAAAAAAAACCATTTGACGACGTTCGCGTCCGTCAGGCCATCACCATGGCCCTGCCGGTGCCTCAGATGATCAAAGCTGTTAAACGCGGTGTTGGAGCGCCTGCCGTTGGCCCCATCGCACCCAACGTCAAATACGCCAACAAAGCCCTCAAGCCCATCCCGTACGATGTGAAAAAAGCCAAAAAGCTTTTGGCCGAGGCTGGCTATCCTGACGGATTCAAGACCTCCATCTGGACCAACGACAAAAAGGTTCGTATTGACCTTGCCACCATCGCTCAGAACCAGCTGAAGAAGATCGGTATAGATGTCGAGATCAAGGTTCTGGAGTGGGGCGCCTATCTTGAAGGCCTGACCCAGAAAAAACAGGATATGTTCATCGTCGGCTGGACCTGCCAGACCCCCGACCCCGACATGGCTGTCTACGCTCCCTTCCATTCGTCCATGAAGGGCAACAACAACTTCACCTTCTTCGGCGATGACGAGGTCGACAAGCTCCTGGACAGGGGCCGGGTCATGCAGGACGGCGACGAGCGTCGGGATGTATACTATCGGATACAGGACATCCTCAGGGAAAGGGGACCCTGGGTCTTCCTGTTGAACGATGAGGTCGTTGTGGGTACTCAGGCCTACGTCAAAGGTTTTGTCCCCAGTCCTTTCGGTTTTCACCCCCTGTATAACATCACCTTCGATGGACAGTAATATATAGAACACCCGTACACAACGACGCAGGAGCACGGATTTGTGCTCCTGCTTTCCTTATGGCATTGGGAGGGGCAACATGTTTACATACATTTTCAGGCGGGTTCTCATGCTGATTCCTGTCCTTATCGGCGTGACGTTCATCGTCTTTTCCATGCTCTTTATCACCCCGGGCGATCCTGCCCGGATGGTTCTGGGGGATCAGGCGCCTCAGGAGGCCGTTGACAAATTACGCAGCGAAATGGGGCTGAACGATCCCTTCTTTGTGCAATTTGGCCGCTATGTGTATAAGGCCGTCGTCCATGGTGACATCGGCCGCTCCTACATCACCAAGCGTCCTGTCGTGCAGGAGATCATGGCCGCCTTTCCTGTCACCCTCAAACTCTCGGCCCTGGCGATGATCATAGCTATGATCGTGGGCATCCCCTGCGGCATAGTCTCGGCCATCAGACAGTATTCTCTCTTCGACAACCTCGTCACCATCTTCGCCATGATCGGTATCTCCATGCCCGTCTTCTGGCTGGGAATCCTGCTCATCCTTCTCTTCTCCGTCCGGCTGGGCTGGGTACCTCCGTCGGGATTTGACTCACTCTCGACCATAATTTTGCCGTCCATCACCCTCGGTGCTCAGTCCGTGGCCATCATCACAAGGATGACTCGTTCCAGCATGCTGGAGGTTATCCGCCAGGACTACATCCGAACGGTTCGAGCGAAAGGTCAAAAAGAGAGAATCGTCATATGGAAACATGCCCTGGGAAACGCTCTTATCCCCGTCATCACGATCAGCGGCATCCAGTTTGGTATCCTCCTGGGCGGGGCTGTCCTCACGGAGCTTATCTTCTCCATTCCTGGAGTCGGGCGGCTCATGGTCGAATCCATCAAAATGCGGGATTTCCCCGTCGTGCAGGGTGGCGTTCTCTTCATAGCCGTGGCTTTCTGCATAGTCAACCTTATGGTGGATCTCATCTATGCCTGGCTTGATCCGCGGATCAAAGCTCAGTACGTTTCCTGAGGGGGGATCGGCATGAGCGAACCGAAAAAGAAAAATCCCTGGCTGGAAGTGTTCCGCCGCCTCAAGAAGAACAGACTCGCCATGGTGGGGCTCTTCGTCGTCATCGTCCTCATCTGCACAGCTATCTTTGCGGGAGTGATCGCCCCATACACCTACGAGGAACAGGATCTCATGGCGGCCTTTCAGGGGCCGTCGATGGAGCACTGGTTCGGCACCGACGAGTTCGGCCGGGATATCTTCAGCCGAATCATCTACGGTAGTCGGATATCCCTTCAGGTGGGATTTGTGGCCGTCAGTTTCTCCATCCTCGTCGGTGGATTTCTGGGGGCCCTGGCTGGCTACTATGGCGGTCGCATTGACAACCTCATCATGAGATTTATGGACATTCTCTTCTCCGTCCCTCAGCTGCTTCTCGCTATTTCCGTGGCTGCGTCGCTGGGGCCGGGGCTCTTTAACCTCATGATTGCCGTTGGTATCTCGTCCGTGCCCCAATACGCACGGCTTGTTCGAGCTTCCGTTCTCTCCATCCGGGAGCAGGAATTTATCGAGGCCGCTAAATCCGTGGGAGCTAAAGACCTCAAGATCATCTTTCGGCATATTCTGCCCAACTGCATGGCACCGATCATCGTTCAGGGAACCCTGGGTGTTGCCTTCGCTATCCTGACAGCTGCGGGGCTCAGCTTCATCGGCCTTGGCATTCAGCCGCCCATTCCCGAATGGGGGGCCATGCTCTCGGGGGGGCGAGAATATATCCGGGACTATGCTTACATGACGATGTTCCCCGGCCTTGCCATCATGATCACCATTCTGGCGCTGAATTTTCTGGGAGACGGCCTTCGGGACGCCCTGGATC
>PDTB01000023.1 GCA_002748665.1 Dethiosulfovibrio peptidovorans
AATGTATAAAGATGATCCTCAAAGCAGGCCTCGTCTGGATCCTCAGAGACCATTGACAATTGTAGACCCTCTTGTCGTTAAAAAAAATACTACATCCCCGATAAATATTGTTGTCCATGCTTTGCCGGGTGTTTTGGAAAGTGGTAAAAGTAAAGCTAAAATAAAGAAAGATGCTGATCCAACTTCTCAGGTTTGGGGGGAAGGTGTCTTGTTGTCAAATGGAGAACAGACTCAGGAAGGTCAAATTATATATAGAGCATCAATTGACTTTATACCTGATAAAGATTGGGACTTTGGCATAATAATCGTCAGGGGTAAAAACGAAGAATTTGAGTCCAGTATCATTCAAAGGCAATGAAATGATTGTGCATAACTCTACGTTAAGAGGAAAAGGAGAACTATATGTCTTGCAGAGGAATGCATTTCTCATTGAGAAATGAAGATGTTGAACGATTGATGGCAGCGAAAAATGATCGTGAAGTTCTTGATTTTGTCCAAAAAGATATTGAAGCAAGATGGGATGAAGAAAACTTGGTTGCGTCTGATAAAGCTTGGGATGCTATCCATAGGTGTCTAACTGATGGAACTTTAAAGTGTAAAAACAATGATACTAAAGAAAAAATGATACTTGGTGGCAAGCAACTCTATAAAGGTAACGATTATATAATATCATTCAAGGATACAGATGAAGTAAGGGAAGTTTTTAAAGCTATTAAAGGTATCGAAAAAGATTGGTTTTCATCTAAATTCTATAATCTTAAAAAGAAATTTTTTTGGTTCTCATGGTCTCAATATGATGGGCCGCTGGATGAGAATGATTTTGAATACACATGGTCCTATTTTTTAGAATTAAGGGGCTTTTTCAAAAAAGTCTCTGAACACAATCAGACTGTTATTTTTATAGTAGATCAATAAATATTTACTTAACAAGTCGTTACACCGGACTCATTCCACTCGTCGGTTAGCTCAGCGTTATGTGTAAATGATCAAGTGAATTGTACAAGGAGTTAAACTATGGGAATGTGTTTAGCGCTTCATAGCGTGTCAGATGAAAATATTAAAAAAATACTAAATCGACCTGAACTTATCTGGAGGCTAATTGCTTCCGATGTTCCCGGTATCTACGAAGAAGCTGTAAAAAAAATCAACCAAGTTGGATTCCTATCTAAGCTTTTCGGAAAGAAAACATCAACAGATATCGAAATTCCAAATCTAAGTTTCATTGAAGGGGAGAACATTGATGATGATTTAGACAAGTCTTGGCAGGGAATCCACTACTGTCTGAACAAAACTGCTTATGAAGCTGACGCCCCAATGGATTTCATTACATTGGGTGGAGAAACAGCCGGAAATATTAACGTGGGGTATGGCCCCGCTCGTTTATTCAATAGTGAGACTGTAAAAGAAATACATTCTCACTTATCCAATATATCAGAAGCGGAAGTAGCAGCGAACTATGATCCAAAGGAAATGGATAAATTAAACATATATCCAAATATTTGGAGTAGAGATGGTGATGAAGGCTTAGAGTATATTATTGAATACTATAGTATTCTTAAGAATTTTATAGCTAATTGTGTCAAAAGTAATTTGGGTATGGTCGTCTACATATGCTAAGTATAAGAAGTCGCTTCAAGAAACAGCATGAGGCTTGCGGTATTTCGAGGTTTATCGTTGAATTGGCAGCCAATTTTTTAATCAAAATGCAGGGTTGAAACCACGCCGCCTCTGAAATCTGCGTCAGGAGAAAACTTAGTTAGCTCATAAGTAATGGATTTATTGACCATGATGTTCAAGATAAACAAAATGGTCTTGAAGAATTGCAGGGAGTACTAGCTGCCTTAAATTAAGGATTTGATGGCACTTTACACGAGTTAGATCAAAAGGCTGCCTTGTTGACAAAGACAAAATTTTTGTGAGGTGGAGGATGACAGGAAAACATAGTGAGAGTTTTTTTAAAGATTCCTTCTTCTGGAAAAGATATTATGTTACATGTTCAATATATCTTAATATTATAAATTTTCATAAAACGCCTTCGAATGAACAAGACTATTAAAAGAAATTTCTTGCTGTTCTTGATGATTGTGGCAACGTTTATTTTATTATTTTTTAAATATAAAAATATAGAGAAGCCACAATCTGATTATTTTAAACAGCTAAAAGTTAATTTTATAGAAGGAGATAGAACCACCGTATTTGATTTAAATACTGACAATCACTTTTTTTCTGTTGGTTATGAAAAAGGTATAATTGAGTTTTATAATATAAAAAATAACAAAAAAAAGACTGTTAAGGCTCATGAACTAAGAGTCAGCCATATATCGTCATCAAAAAATGAAAATATTGTTGCCAGCAGCAGCTATTTTGAAAAAGAAACAAAACTATGGAATCCTGCTACTGGGGATCAGATTGCATCATTACCTGAAACCTATGGTCCTGAGAAATTTTACCTGAATAGCAATAACTTAGTTCTCGCAGCTGGGAAAAAGCTCAAAATATTTGATACATACAATAAAAAATTCTATAAAGAAGAGTACCAGTGCTCCCAAAACATTCACTCCTTGGCTATAAGCAGGAAGGGTGGTTATATAGCAGCAGGGACCACGAATGGTGTGTGTCTTTGGAATGTTGATATATTGAAAGATAATTCATCCTATCTTGACAAAATACGGAATAGATACAAAATTTTGTTATCTTCCGCTGGAGAGGAAATCATTTCTGATTCAAAAAACTGGGTACAATCACTTGCGTTCACCGATGATGACAAGAAACTATTTGCCATCTTAAGAAATGGAAAGCTGCATTCATGGCAGCTAGGTTTTTTAGATAGTCATAAAATCACATCAACAAAACTACGATGGGTTAGAGATTCTATTATAACTGACAATTTGAAAATTATAATAGGTACTGAGGATAAGAGAGGAAGGGGGATTGGAAGAATTGAATATCTAAGTGATGATGAATTATCTAGTAAAATTATTCCGCAAAAAATTCGGACTTTTGCTCCGATTATACTAATAAATAATAATCAATATTTATTAGTGGGGGCTAGTAAAGAGTTCTGGTTAATACCTGTTATTGATTATTTCTGATCTCCATTATAAAGATAATTTTTATAATTATTGCAATGCTGATTTGATTGGTACAGAGGGGGTTATGCTGGGTATACGGTTCTGGGCTGCTTTTTTATTTGTATCCGCTGAGCATGATAAAGGTACTGGTGGTTATTATTTTTCTGGTGAATAAAAATAAAATTTGACACTTTTGTGCTATCAATGTCATTGGAAATCAATGTTTTATTATTCAGTGTTATTCAATATATGTCAGAATACAAATTCATAATCACATACAGCAGATGTATTAAGATGATCTACAAAGCAGAGCTCTTTTGGATCCTCAAAGAGCATTGACAATTGCAAATCTTCTTTCCGTTAAAAAGAATACCATATTCCCGATAAATATTGTTGTCTACATTTTGCCGGGTGTTTGGGGAGAATAGAAGGAAGTGTCGTTGATGGATGCGAAACATCTTGATACTAAGAAAACATACGAAAGAACCTGTGGAGAAAAATATGCTTAGAACTCTTACATTAGACTATTGGATTGAGGAGGAATGGTATGGCTGGATTATTTATTAAATTATTTTTATTAGTAACTTCTTGAATAATATAAATATTTAATTTAGCACTCTGATGTTTTGACGTTTTCAAAAAGGAGAAGGTTGTTATGAATACTGGAAATAAAAGTATCTCTTTTCAAGTCGTATTGGTGTTGATGTTTTTTTTGCTGACAACTCCTTTTGTGAGGGCTTTTGCGAATGAAGCATCATATGAAATCCCAAAGGATGCGGATGTTACCTCGGCAGACCAAGCACTGGTGAAAGCGTTGGGGC
Source organism: Dethiosulfovibrio peptidovorans (assembly GCA_002748665.1). NCBI lineage: Bacteria > Thermotogati > Synergistota > Synergistia > Synergistales > Dethiosulfovibrionaceae > Dethiosulfovibrio > Dethiosulfovibrio peptidovorans. Next base: position 3,893 of record PDTB01000023.1, read on the forward strand.
CTGGTCGTGGGGCAGTGGAAATCATTGCCGATATCCGCGACATTGAGGGGGTGGTGGGGGGCGTCCAGAGCATTGTGGTTGACGCTAATTAGGCGATTAGCGATCTCGGTGGCGAGATAGAGGAGGCGGGTTGTTTATTTAGCTGTTGGCGGCAGCTACAAATATCTTGAAAAAAGTAGCCCTAATTATCAAGAAAAGACAAAGGGCCCTGTGAACATTAGTGGAGTCCGTCAGAGTATGATTACTGACTAAAGGCGGAGCACAGGCTATATATCAAATCGAGGGGAAGGATGAGAGCCAGCCTGTTGCTGGCAATGCCAACCCCGCGATGGTTCCGATAACTCCGAGGGGTGAGCCTCAAACCATCGGGGGGGGGATATTATCATTCAGGTTGAAGAGAACGGTTAACGTTTTAGTATTGTTGTGCTTGCAGGCGAGCGTTCGTTATTTTTTATAAAAAATAAATTTTACTTTATTAGTAAAATTGGCGATAAGTATGTTTTAATGAAAAAATAAAGATGGTTTTAAAATTTTTCTATGATAAAACACGATGACCATTGACACTGGGCATTTGAGATTGATATAAGTTTTGTTCTCAAAGACGGTATGCTGAATACAGCAAGGGGCGGTTACACTGTGGTAATAGGTAATGTTTTATCACAAATATATTAACATACAGGAGGTACGTTATGAAACGTAGTAACCACGCACGAAAGTTATTCTTCTTGACGGTAATGATTGTTTTTCTGGCGATAAGCAGCTTGGCGAAAGCTGCCCCACCGGTATTGCAAACGCAGTATGGGCCTGATGGAATAGAGGTTGATCTAATTCGTTGTAAGGTCTCGGATAATGTTTTATCCGTAGCATTTTTGGTTCGTTCTACGACAGAAAAAAGTGTAAGTGTCGATTTTGATATCGAGGCGGTTCATTATCTTGCCAACAACAAAAAATATCACGTGTTGAAAGACGAAAAAGGCAATTGGCTTTCGGGCCCTCAAAATCTTCGAGGTGGTGGCTCCCGTATTTACCTGGAGTCTTCAAAAGACTCAAAGATAGTGTGGTATAAGTTTCCAGCTCCGCCCGAGGATGTAAAAAAGATTCAAATTAACTCTGATGAAATTATGCCCTTCGATGATGTCGAGGTTCAGCGTTGAGAAGTTAACGACGGGGTAACGATAGCTCGATTCTCCTGCCGTAGTGCTTATCGTGTGCAGGATCTCAAGATGTCAACATGGCGGTGGTATTTTCAGCGATCTGGGCCATTCTTATCGGCTATGTTGACAGCAACAGAACATAATAGCCAGTATTTACTGTTAGCGAAGGAGGTTCGATATGGAACAAAAAATCAGTATCAAAAAAGGTAGTATTGAAGAAACCCTTGTGTTGCCTTTATGGGGCAGAGCCTATGAAACACAAAAGGAAAACCCTCGTTTACTTGACAAAAAAGCAGTAGAAATCATCAAGGTTATTGATTACGATTTTTCTGAAATTGAAAAAACGCAAAGCATGTCTCAGCACGGCTGGGTTGCCCGTAGTCTGCATACGGATAAAATGGCCCGTCAATTTATCAAAAAACACCCCGAAGCTACTATCGTAAATATCGGCTGTGGTCTCGATACCACTTTCAGCCGAATTGATAACGGTAAAATTCTATTTTACGAACTGGATTTACCTAATGTGATCGCGCTCAGGAAACACTTTTATGAAGAGAGTGACCGGCACCAGAGTATTGCTTCTTCGTTTCTGGAAACAGACCAGTGGTTTGACAAGATAAACGTCCGGGATGGGCTGTTGTTTCTGGCAGGCGGTGTATTCTGTTATTTTGAGGAGTCGCAAATGAAAGAATTCTTTGTTGCCGTGGCAGATTCTTTCAAAGCCTGTGAGTTGTATTTTGATTCCCTCTCTCCCATGGGAATAAAATTTGCGAAAAAAGCTGTATTAAAAAAAGGCGGCATGGGCATGTCTCTGGAGGGGGGCTGGGGACTAAGATGCGCGAAGAGCCTGGAAGAATGGGATGAGCGAATCAAGGTGATAGATGCGTTTCCTATGTCTCGGAATATGAAAAAAGGAATCCCTATAGGTTTGAAAATCATATCAACAATCACAGATATGCTTGGTATTTGCTCCATGGTGCATATCAGAATTAAGTCTTTTAATAATAACTGAGTTTTTTACAACGAGGACAAAAATCAAAGCTGCTTGATTATTAGTATTTAAAATATATGTAAATATTGGCTATTATTTAGTTACAAAAGTACGAAAAAAATAAATCATAATCAAATTGTTAGCAACCGCATGAATTTATGCGTGTAAAGTCCGCGAATTGCTTCCCTCTGCGTCTTTCGCTAGCCGATTATGCTCAGTTTTGTACAAAAAAGATAAAGGAAAAGGTCATGATTAGAAAAAATTTTTTAAAATTTTTAAGCTTTCTTTGTTTTTTGTCTTATTCAGTTCAGTTGTAACTTCTGCGAAATTGTTAACGACAATCAACCCTTGCAATTTACTCACGCATGAAGAAATCGATGAGATTATGGGCGAAAAAATGAACGAAGGAAAGTTAGAGGAACAAAAAGTAACAGGAACAAAAAGTAACAGGAACGAGAAGATGTCTTTACGAGGCAAGCAACGTCAATTCGTTTTCTATGCTACAAATAAGCATTGTTCAAGGGGAAAAAGCCAAAGAGTGTTTTTCAGCAATAAAAGAAGGGTTTCCAGATCATGAGGTGGTTAAGGGCATAGGAGACTATGCATTTTTTGCACCCCCTGGCTTACATGTTTTAGCAGAGAATTATTACATAACAATTGCTGCAGGCAACCTCAATAAGAATAAAGATAAAACCCTTACTGCTGGGAAAAAGCTAGTGAGCCGCCTTAAAAAAGGCGAGCAATAGGCCTGAAGGCCGTCGCACCTTTCAAGATGATGAAATTGTGACAGACGTGATGCAAAGTGTCCATGATAATACTCCAAGTTCAATGAATTCATATTCTGCACTGGGCAAAACCGTTATTGCCCCACACCGAAGAAATGAAGTGTCTGTAATTGAAGGCCTCAAACAAAACAGCGTTCGAGTCGAAGTCGGGTGTAAAGTCAAAAAAGGCCATGTTCTGGGGATTTGTGGAAATGCTGACAATGTATTGGAGCCGCACATCCGCTATTATTTCCAGAGTACGCAGATTGCGCCTATATTCAACACGGGACAAGGATTGGTTTTTTCTTCAGTACGGGACAAGGATTGGTTTTTTCTTCAGTAGCATCGAGGTTAGAAAAGACGACAGGTAGTTCCGTTTAGAAAAAACATCTTCTCCTCTGTAAAAAATTATATCGTTGAAGATAAGTAGATATGCCCAACAAGTCGTTTTATCGGACTCGTTGTTCTTGTTGCTTAACTCTGCGGTAGACGAAAGCAAAACAATGAAAGTGCTACGGATCTCCATTTTTAATAAGTATATGGGAGTTTGGAAGCCTCATTGGACAGCTACATTACATCCTATTAGTGATTCTATGCTTTGCTTTATATTTAAGATAGACGCCTCATAGATTGAGTTTTCTGTTTATGATTGTGGCTCAAATGAGAATGCAGTAAAAGAGTGGAAGGGAAAAGTGTTTACGCATATGCCCCTCGAAGCTCAATCTGACTATAAATACAAAGTCATTATAATATAAAAAAGAAAATTACTTTGAAATATGGGGGTCAGAGTATAAAGGCAGATCCTATGTCAATGGACAGTTCTTTGCATTTATACATGTTAGTAATCCTTTTTTCTCAAATATCCTTCCACGGTTTTATAGCCTTTACGAGAGTAGATTTAACGAATAAAAATATATCTGACCAGGCATTCTAAGCGGCCTCGGTCGGTGGATTTTTCGTTAGAAGTGTAATTGGAAAGGAGGAGTATGTATGAATAAAAAAGACTTCGTTTTTCGGCCGATTGGCATAATTCGTTCCTCACACAAAAAACTCTCTGAAATCCCAATACAACCGGTGTTTTCTCAGGGCATCAAGGGCACCGTCATAGTCAATCCTGAATTTGCCGAAGGATTGATGGATTTGAATGGATTTTCCCATATCTATTTATTTTATTATTTTCATAAATTAGAGCAAACCTCTCTGCATGTAAAGCCATATCTATCAGAACAAACGCACGGAATTTTTGCAACACGAGCCCCGCATCGTCCTAATAAAATTGGCATGAGTCTCGTTAAACTAAATTCTATTGAATGCAACGTTCTTTACATAGAAGAGGTCGATATCTTGGACGAAACTCCTTTACTTGATATAAAACCATACATACGACGCTTTGATGCGAGGGAAAATGTGATATCTGGTTGGCAAGACGAGGTTTCTGATGATGTTGCTTTTTATAAAGGCCTCAGAGGATTTAAAAAGCAATAGTATTTTTAATAAAATTGCTGCGCTGGGCGGAGGTTGTACCTTGCTTCATCTCTGCCAGTGAGATTATTCGTTCGGTAGTGTTAGAGAAGGTCTTTGTGGTGAATTTTTTAAGGTTTGGCTTTGTTGGGATATCCAATGATCGCAGGAAAAGAAGATACAAAAAAATTATACTTTTAGATGCTTTCAAACTTGAAAACCATGTAGTATCGGTTTGAGAGATCTGACCAATAATATCACTCGATACTCATACCTAATGGATGAAGTCGGGTGCATTATTTCTTGTGTAAAAATACCGTCCAGCACTCACTGAAAAGAGCAAAAATAACAGCTCAACGGTTCTTTTGTGGTTCTTTTTTTGACAGCTTCCACTGTTGCTTTGGGCTTGGGTATTAGAGGTCCTCTGTATAACAAGAACCAGGATACACGATTTGATCATGTTATGTTCAAGAAAGATATTTACATAAGTTCTGTAATAAACAGATATTCTTGATGTTGAAGCGGACTGATAGAGCAAGAGTACTCTTTGTCCTGATAACTTAGTATTCGTTCTAATATGCTCATAAAAGCAGAACATTGAAAGGAGTCGATTATGAAAAATTTGCCAGATATGATAATTGTTCCTGATAAGCTCTTTGATTTCCAATATGGTGTTGTCAAAGGGCAGATGCTCATGACCGCAGTGGATCTGAAGATATTCAATTATACTGTCGAACCAACAACTTCCAATGATGTGGCCAGATCGATCGGCACACATCCGGGGAATACAGAACTGTTTCTTAATGCACTTGCATCAATTGGACTGCTTGTGAAGAAAGATGGGGCCTTCCGTAACACGGAACTGAGTGATGCATTTCTTGTGGAGGGTAAGGAAACCTCTCTTGGAGGCTTCCTTAGATTCAACGAGATGTTTCTGTTCAAGAATACTGACGATATGAAGACCGCCGTCCTCAACGGTCCTGCTTCTCATGAGAATGGGGAAATGGATGTAAAGGCCCAGTACAACACGACCATGCTCATGAGCAATTTTGCTCGAAGCGGACCGTCTCAGGCCGTAGCTAAAACCATAGCCGAATTGCCCGAATTTAAAGATTTTACGAAGATGCTCGATCTGGGGGGAGGGCACGGACTTGATGCCATTGCTACAGTAAAGATGCATCGATCAATGAATGGCGTTGTTTTTGACAAAGCGGCAGCTGTGCAGGCCGCGAAAGATAATATCTGTGAATACGGCATGGAAGGGCGGATGAGTGTTCTTGCAGGAGATTACCTTATAGATTCTATCGGTTCAGGCTATGATCTAATCCTTGCAAAGGGAACGCTCAATTTTGCAGGTCCTAATCTTGAGAGCGTGGTTCATAAGATTTTTGACGCCCTGAACGAAGGTGGAGTTTTCGTCTCAATTCACGATGGCTTGACTGCAGAACGAACGAATCCCGAGGCAATGGTCGTGGGTTGGCTCCCTTTTGCTCTGAGTGCCCGAGATGTCTCCCTTGCAAAAGAACGGATTCCCAATGCGATGACTACGGTTGGTTTTTCGGGATTGGAAACTCGCCCATACCATTTTCCTCTTGGTGGAGAGTTGGATATGGTCGTGGGGAGAAAGTCGTAGATGAAAAACTGACACACAATCAAGTTGTTTCACCGGAATTGTTCCACTCGGCGGTGAATTTATATTTATGTTTTGGGGAGAAGCTATATGATTAGAGAAATAACAAAATCAGATTTTGAATCATTTTGGCCAATGTTTTCGCAGATTATTCAGGCTCAAGAAACCTACACGTTTGACTCTGACATGACGCTTGAGCAATCGTTCAGCCTATGGTGCGAAATACCGCTCGAAACCTATGTTTTTGTCGAGAATGATGTGGTTCTTGGTAGTTATTACATTAAGCCAAATTCAATGGGTCCAAGTCGTCATATTTGCAATTGTGGCTATATGGTATCAAGTGAGGCTAGAGGCAAGGGTATCGCTCATCGTATGTGTGAGCATTCTCAACAGAAAGCAATCGAGCTGGGGTTTGAGGCAATGCAGTTTAATAGCGTTGTGTCTACGAATGAGGTCGCAGTTCGGCTTTGGAAAAAGCTCGGCTTTAGTATCATAGGCACTATTTCCAAGGCGTATAAACACCCTCAATTAGGGTATATGGATAGCTACGTCATGTATAAATGGCTACGAACATAACAAGTCGTTTTCATTGAACTCATCACAGTCATAGGCGATCTCTAGGTTATTAGGTGATATGATCGAGTCATATCAATCGCCTTAATTTATAAGTTAAAATTGATCAAGTTTTCCAATAAGCATATAGCCATATGCCCCATCTAAATTGGCTGCACTGCATTTCGACCGTCACTAATCTTGGCTTTCCGCTATAAAACAAATATACAGTCGGACAGGGAAAACAGTCTTGCTGCACTCTGCGGCTTGTCCTGGCCAATTATGCTCAATGTGAGTCGGAAGGGGAGCAATGAAAAATCCAGACAGAGAAAGAATTTCATGTCTTGAAAACCTTCCCAATGTTGGAAAGGCAATTGCAGACAGGCTTCGATTGATTGGCGTTGATCATCCCAAAAAATTGATAGGGAAATGCCCTTTGGAGCTATACGATCAACTTTGCACTGTAACAGAGAAAAGGTATGATCCCTGTGTCATTGATGTATTTATGTCTATTGTTCATTTTATGGAAAGTGGTGAGGCGTTACCATGGTGGTTGTTCACCGCTGCGAGAAAGAAAATTTTAAAAAGAGAAAGGGGGCCTATATGATTGTATAATAATATGCGTTCCCTTAGTCGAAAGACATTTGGTTTTTATAGAAGTCTTTTGTTGTAAGAATTTTTAATAAAAATTAAGATATATTTAGATTTTAATATATAAAAGATTATATTTGCTTTTGCTTCCTGAAAGATGAATAACATGATAAAGGGCGTTAGTTTGATGTTTTATAATATAAAAATAAAATGCCCCTGTTGTCATCAAAGGGCTTTAAGTTTAAAAAAGTTGTTCTGGGCTGGTATAAAATCGCCAACCCAATGCCCAATATGTAAGACGAGGGTTTTTGTTAAAAAAAAATGGTCGAGAGTGTATTGGATGCTACAGACTAGTGGCTTAATAATATTTTCCTTGTTTGCTGGGTTTTATTTTTATGGTGTATGGGGAGGTTTTTTAGCTTTTTGTCTGTCCATAGGTGTTGGGTATTGTATCCGCTATATTGAGTGCAAATATCTAAACCCTGCACGGATAACTCCAGAAGAGGAAAAAAGAAGTGAATCGAAAAAAATCTTGGGAACCATTGTTTCTCTGTTATGCTGTTTAGCAGCGTTCATAGCTTTAGCGCTCAAAATAAAATAACAAACAGTTTCACCGTGATCGCTTTATTCGAAGGAGGATCCATCGTTTACTGTAAAATGTATAACTGAAAAATGAATATTAGGAAGGTAAGAACCTGCGTGGAGGTAACGTCATGAAACTCTCAGTCCGTATTTTGCTCTCTCTGCTCGTAGTCTTTCCTGGTTCTCCGGGCTTTCTGTCCGAACCAATGCGCAATCCGGTTTCTACATCAGCGCCGAGGAATTGAATCCGAAGCAGGCGGGGTGTGAATGACGGGTTTCTCTTCACCGTCTGATGCTTGAGAAGTTGATTGTGCAACCGGAATCTGATTTTTTTTAGTTTCCCTAACTAAAGATATGATGGACGGTGTGCCACATATTCGGAAACTAATGCCTACAACGCAAGTGTATAGAGGCTCGGCGCATCGGTTCCGTTGGAGTACGCGATCTAATGGCAGCATAGACGCCGTGACTTTCATGCCCATGGCTCGAACTATCGCCGACCTTCATGGTCTGAGCTCTGAAAAGATGTTCAATTTGGCTCCAATCTGGTTTTTGTTTTTTCTTTGTATCTGGGGCAGTTGTTCACAGGAAAGCCATAGGGATTTATCCTTTGAGGGAGAATCCCAAAATTTGCCTGAAGAAAAGTCTGGTTCTGGTCTGACACTCTTGCTGTTCTCGGAGAAGTGGGGAGGGTAGCGAGGTGCCCGCTGAGAAATCGAGAGTGGCGTATTGTTTGGCTTGTTGCAACGTGGAGAAGTTTTTATATAGCTATTGCATACGATAAGGTCATAATGCGACGTGTTGTTTTATGGAGCTTCTCCAAATATTTTATCTGTAAACTTAACATACCACGCTGCAGATTGAACCTGTATGATATATGCCATTGCTATTATTATGGATATTTCGGATCCCCTTTCTGCGAAAGCTGTCATTGCTATGGCCAAGGCAATTGACAAGTTTCTCATGACAGTACCATAAACTATAGCAATCCCGTCATTTCTATTAAAAAATATTTTTCCTATAAAAGTGCTAATTGAAAAGTTAATTAAGTACAGTAAAGATATTGGTATTAAATAATCTATAAGGACAGTTGGATTCGTCGCAATGTTTTTTGCTTTTAAGCACATCGCGACATAAACAATTCCGAGTACCCCAAGGGTTGAAAGGGCAGGGAATTTTTGTTTTATGTTTTTTTGATAGCGTTCCTTGCCGAATCTTTTTATAATTATTTTTTTTGTTAAATACCCAAAGACCATCGGCAAAAGGACGACTATTGCAATCGATGTAAATATTTTTTGCATTGGTATCTCTATAACTTCTCCCATTAGAAATTTCGCATAGAACGGTGTCGCAATCGATCCTAAAATCAATCCCACGACTGTCATTTTAATGGCTACATTTATATTTCCCTTTGCAAACCCCGTCCATGATATGGTCATTCCACTGGTTGGAAGCAACGCAGCAAAAAGAAGTCCTAAAATAATCATGGGTGAATCTGGGAAAAAATAAATTCCCAAATAATAGGCGATAAAAGGAATAATTCCAAAATTAATAAGTTGGGCTGTGATCTGACATTTCATACCTTCAAGAGAAAACAGTTTTTCCAATTGTAGGTTGACCATCATTGGATAAACCATCAAGAAGGTTAGAGGCATGACAGAGACTTTCACAAAAGACATGTCAAAGTAGTACCCTGACAAAATACCCAATATCATCATTGCAGGGATCGTCCAGATCAAATTTTTTTGTAAAAATAATAGTATTTTCCACATAGGCATCTCCTGATATTTTTATTAGGTTGGCTAGAAGTGACTTTGTTGTACGAGTTCGCTGATCGGGTTCAAGCAGCTCCTATCCTGACATGTCATACCGTAACTCTAAACATTATACCTTTAAAATAGTGATACAAGTACATCAGGGGGCCTATACCTCACCTCATATTTTGAAATCTGAACGCATCCGCATTAAAAAACATATCCTGGGAACAGCGACAAACCATACCAAATAAGAGTTAAAAATAGGCGTGCCTCGCCACCGATTTCCCTGCACAGGACGGCTTGTACCGCCGTTCAAGTGATCGCTCCTGAGTTCATCATCAGGTACGGGAATCGAGTGATGATATTAGGTAAGGTTCATCAATCCTATGGCGCTTCAGGCTCGTACCTTCCATATGGCTCGAACTCTCAGGTTGTCTATCTTCGTTGCCTGAAATCCGAAAACGTATCCCACTCGACTTCGGAGTTTGGAGTGATTGCGATTTTCCTGCTTGTCATACCAGGTGATGGGGTGCGCTGTATCCCTTGCGTTGGAGTTCTACTCCGTAGTCCCGTTCCTCTAGTCAGGAATTTTTCTCATGGCTTCAATTCTTCTGGAATAGCCATATGCTCTTGACGTCAGGGGCTTGTGCCTCGAGGAAGATGCCGAGAAAGAGCCTGAAGGACAGCCTGTGTCTCTGATCTGAAACTTCATGCGGCGTCACCCGACAGCTCCTACAGCGCCTGGAGGACTAAAACCTTGAACATAAGATAAAGAAGGGAGCTTACCCCTATGAATCCCTGAATCGTGCATCTTTTCAAGGGAGTCGAAAGGTGATTTCTTCTGCAAAGATACCTCGTGGTCTCAGTGGGTTCCATCTCTTCTGAAATGTTTAGTTATGATCGGTGTTGTACATCCCTATCCTGGGGCGTTGGCTTTTCTTCTTAAAAAAGGTGTTTTAGAGATGCCCGTAAGTCAAACAACGGGAGGCAAAGTTGCTTATGGAAATAAAAATAACAAACTGGAAAAGAGGGATCGCTGTTGTCAGCCTCGTGGTTGTAGCATTCTGTGTGCATTATTTTACTCACTACTACAATCCAGAACTTGATGAAACGATCACGGCATTACAATCGAACAACCCAGCTACCATCGCCCAGGCTCTTTTAAAAACCTCCGAGTTTGGTATGGCCAAAGGACATAAGCTGATCCCCCATATTCTTCCATTGCTCAGCGATAAAAGACTCGTAAAGAAAGACGCTTCACAAAAAATGATCCATAAGGTCCAATCTTTGCCGGAAGCGGCCCCTGGAATGGATAAATATCTGCGTGGCATCCATACCATCGGATTCTCTGCAGCTATGACGATCCAGTCGTTGGTAATCGTTGATGTGCTTCATGTTTGGTGGATCGGTGGAAAGGCGAAGAAACGTATTATATCCTATGTAACGGAGGAGATCGATCCGTATGATGAATATACCATATCCAACGCGCTGCTTGCCGTCGGGCACATTCGTGCCAAGCGATTACTTCCTTTTTGGTTTCAATGCTTGGCTATCAAATCGGAATCCATACGTGTTCACGCCCTGGCTGGTTTATGGTATTACATCTATGATCGGACCCATGGTTTGTTTACATGGAAGCCGGATGAGGAGATATCCCCAGCTATGGTCAGAAACCTCGAACGTTGTCTCGACGATCCCTCTCCATATATTCGGCAAGAAGCCAAGAATGTGATGCGTCAGCTAAAAAAACGGGTTTTTCCTTTTGGGGCGAATAGTATAGTTGATCGGGGGGAAAACCGCCTCCTCGCAACATATTTTCAGAAGATATCAGAAAGAAGAGAGAAACATGGTTGTACCAGTAAACAAAACAGAACTGATAGAAGTCATTCAAAAAAATTAAAAAACTGAGAGAAGATCTTGATACTATCCCACCAGAACTGACGGAGAAAAAAGATAACCCTGCTTGGCTGTCGTTTTTTCTCAATGCCGTGGCTGCTTGATGTTGTCTTTGACATGGAACATAACACAGCAACCCTGATTTCATTATCCTGTGATCAAAGAACGAAAAAGGGTTCCAGCAACTCTGCCGGAACCCTTGATATTAGTGGTGGGTGGTACAGGACTCGAACCTGTGACCTCTTCCGCGTCAAGGAAGCGTTCTACCTCTGAACTAACCACCCTTCGATGAGCAACGAAATTGTACAAGCGGTTCTGATTCTTGTCAAGAAGACAGGTACTCTGAGTCAAGTTCCTTAGAATTTGACCGAAGGGCTTCCAAATCTTATAATGATTGCCGTTTTTAATCATTCGGTTGTTTTGCCTTCCTGACTCAGGAGATGACTCCAAAGGCGAGAAATATGCGTTTCCCCATATAATGACCATGCCTGGTGCTTTGTTTAATACTAAAATGGCGGAGGGTGTGAGATTCGAACTCACGGAAGCTTGCGCCTCAACGGTTTTCAAGACCGCCACCTTCGACCACTCGGTCAACCCTCCACCTTGTGTGGAACAGTGAGTATTATAGCAAGAAAAACGAGAAGGCCAAGGGGGTATGGAGCTATAATTGACACAAAAGGAGGACGCGATGTGAGCAGGCAAGAAGATCGGAGTATGACGAATCACGTGACGGTCTTTCGGGTTCGATACGCTGAGACGGATCAGATGGGTATTGCCCATCATGGTACCTACCTGACCTGGTTTGAAATGGGACGATCAGGTCTCTGTAGAGACTGGGGCAAACCGTATGCGCGTTGGGAGGCAGAGGGGATTTTTCTGCCTGTGGTAGAGGCCTCATGCCGCTATAAATCACCGGCCCGGTATGACGAGGAACTGGCGCTTCATACCCAGGTGGAGCAGGTCAAGCCTCACTCGGTAACGTTCCGGTACCGTTTGTTTTGTGGGGGCCGTCTTCTCGCTGAGGGCCGAACCCGTCATGCCTTTACCGATCCCGAGGGGCGGTTGATTCGTCAAGGACATCCTTTGATTCAATGGCTTCGAGAACGCTCAGCAGAGGGACTATAGGAGCTCCATAGAAGGAGGGGGGGAGGGCATGTTCAGATATATGTGCTCAAGATATGACGATTTATACGTGCCGTTTCCCCACGGGATTCTACGATTGGCGTATCATGTGGCGGCGAGCTGATATCCAAAGAGGCAGGGGGTTCACGTTGATGGAGCTCCTCTGTATTGTACTTGTCATTTCGAGCATGATGGGGGTAGTGGGTGTCGTTTTATCCTCCGACAGCTGGCAGCGATCCGAGGCGGAATATGAAGCAAGACGACTCACTCGGTGGTTGACGAATCGCTATTGGCAGTCCATCATGTACACTAGACCCTTTTTCCTGACTGTCGGACGTACGAACAACAAACTCATCTTGCTGACGTGGCTCGATCCCGTTGAAAAGGAGAAATTTCAAGTTCAAGAGTGTTACGCTTGTCGTCTTGGTTCTGGGATGCTGGCCATGTATCAGCCCTTGTACCGAACCCTCACTCCCGGGATGACTATCGAGATCCGCTCTGATATGGTCGCTGCTCCTTGGGGTAAGATTGTTCTGCCAGTCAAGGGGTATCCGTATCTAGAGTGGTATGCTCATTGAGCTGTGGGAGAAGGGTACTTTTTTATGGAGGTCTTTGTACGTTATGGTAGCAAAACCGTGGTGGCGAGAGACTATAGAGACGGTCCTCTGGGCTGTCGTTTTGGCATTGATCATTCGGACCTTTGTGATTCAGGCCTTCTGGATTCCCAGCGGTTCCATGATACCGACGCTTCTTCCCGGTGATCGGGTGTTGGTGTGTAAGTTCTGGTACGCTATTCAACCTCCCAAGCGGGGACAGATATTTGTTTTTAAGTATCCTGTGGATCCCAAGAGGGACTTCGTGAAACGGATTATCGGTCTTCCTGGTGATACTCTGGAGATTCGTCAGGGTACTGTCTATCTCAATGGCGAACCTCAAAAGGAGCCGTATGTGGCCTTTCCCGATGCCTACACGATGGAGCCGGTGACCGTGCCGGACGACTCGTTCTTCGCCATGGGGGATAACCGCCCGAACTCACAGGACAGCCGATTCTGGGGTTTTGTGCCGAGGAAAAATATCCGAGGGCCGGCTTTTTTTCGATATTGGCCCATCAAGCGGATAGGCCTTCTTGAGTGATGACGGGGCGGACTGTCTGGTTCCCCGGCCATATGGCTAAGGGAACCCGAGCCTTGGAGGATGTGGCCCGAAAGCTGGACTTGATTCTGGAGGTTCGTGATGCTCGGGCTCCCGAGGTTACGGCGTCTCCTTTGAGCACCGTCCTTTCCCAAATCTGTCCTGTGTGGAAAGTCCTTACAAAGAGAGACCTGGCTGATCGGAAAGTGACCTCGTCGTGGGTGAGCACGTATCGACAGGGCAAGAGTCGTGCCTGGGCTGTGAATCTGCTGCGGGGGGCTGTCGACGATCTCAGGAAGGAACTCGCTAAGGAGCGACCGGCTCACAGGGAGCTTCGTCTGGCGGTGGTAGGGATTCCTAACGTGGGCAAGTCGGCCTTGCTCAACTGTCTGGTTGGGAAAAAATCGGCCCCAGTCGGGGGAGTCCCGGGAGTGACAAAAGGCGTCTCCTGGTACAAGGGCAAGGGCTTTTTGGTGGTGGACTCTCCGGGGATTTTGGATCCTAGATCAGGGGAACATATTCAAAAAACTCTGGCCTGGCTTGGCTGCTCTAAAGTCGAGGTCATCGGTGGCTATGAGGAGGTGGCAGCTCGACTGATCGCCTTTCTCGTCGAGAAGGAGTTTTGGGGTCTCGTGGAGACGGTCTGGGGTATGAAACCGTTGTATGATCCATACGAGACGCTGGAGGCGCTTGGGCGTCGTCTCGGCTGCCTTCTGCCCGGAGATCGGGTGGATCGTACTCTGGCAGGTCGCCGATTCCTTGACAGCTTTTCCTCGGGGAAGCTGGGCACCCTGTCTTTGGAGCGCCCCGGGGATGTTATTCAATGACGGTACCGGTATTTGCCGGGGTCGATGAGGCCGGGCGTGGTCCTATGGCCGGTCCCGTTGTCGCAGCAGCAGCAATCCTTACTGCTGAACAGGCAAGTGCCTTGAGCTCCCTGGGACTTCGAGACTCGAAAAAAATGACGTCTCGCAGTCGAGAGGCGGTTTTCAGTACAATAAAGGATATCGGCGTTATATGGACAGCGCAGGTTGCCTCGGTGGAGCGCATTGATAGGATGAACATCCTTTATGCGACCTTATGGGCCATGAAAAAAGCCGTAGAAAGGCTCCCTCGGCGGTTTTTCGATGGGGTTTTGGTGGATGGAGATAAAGAAATTCCCGGTTTGAACCTTCCTCAGCAGGTCTGTCCTGGCGGTGACGACAAATACCCCCAGATATCGGCGGCTTCTGTGATCGCTAAGGTCCTTCGGGATGGGCTTATGGTGGCATTGGACAAAAAATACCCAAAATATGGCCTGGCTCAGCATAAGGGCTATGGCACCAAGGCCCACCGGCGTGCGTTGGAGCTCTATGGAGTGACAGCCATCCATCGTCGAAGTTTTCATTGGAGAACGCCCTCATGATCGACGGTATTGGGAACCCCAATAACATAGGCATAGGAACGGGACGAAGTCCCTTAGCGCCTCTTCCGCAACAGGGACGGCCTAACCTTGCCGATCGCCCCATACCGGATGGTGCTGTGGTTCAAGGCCGGGTTCTCTCGGCTCAGGATGGCGTGTATATTGTTCAGATAGCAGGCCAGAACATGACGGCTCGATCCACGGTCCCCCTGTTTCAGGGACAGTATTTTCAGGCTGTGTGGGACACGAGAGGGGATGTCCCGCTGCTGCGGCTTCGAGTTGAGGATTCGGCTCTTTTGGGGCGGCTTCCCCAGAGTGATCGGGATGTGGCGGCTCTCCTGCTTGCCAAAGGGCTGCCCTTGACTGACTCCCTTATCCTCGGTCTTCGACGGGAACTCCGTCGCTTTGGCGGAGACCTGAGGGCTATGGACTCCATGATAGAGCTTCTGGCCAGAGGCGAGCGGATCTCTTCTGATCGGGTGGGGCTTCTTTCATGGTACCTGGCCATGACTCCGGGTGAGGTGGCCGAGCAATGGCGAAGAGTTCGTCGGGAGCTCAGGGAGAGAGGGCGTCGGGGGCAGGAGCCCCTGACATCTCTTCGGGAGATGAAGGAGGGAGACGACGAGATGGCTCGTTTTCTTCGGGCTCATGTTCTTGCCTCAAAACCTCCAAGAGAGCCCTTCGCTCATGCTGCTCTGGCCGGTGCGTGGTGGCCGCTGCCCAACGAGGATTCTCTGCCCGCTCGGGTTCGCTTTCATTCATCTCCCTCTACCCATGGAGACCACCGGTTTTCACAGGTGTTTTTCAACATGGAGGGCGTCGCTTTGAGGTCTGTTGATGGGCAGATTGAAACCGACGGGCGAGCTCTAACTGTAGCGATCAGGGCGGAGGACATTCAGGGACAGAAATTTCTTCTGGATCAGCTATCCGAGCTTCAGGGAGAGTTGGAGAGTCTGGGGCTCTCTCTTCAATATCTTGGGGTTGATCTCCGCCAACGGGTCAAAACTCGTCGGTACCTTCGACTGGACGTGGAAGCATGAGCAAAAGCAGGGAAAAGTGCCCCCAAGCCGCTGCTCTTCGGTATGATCAGGAGCAGGAGAGGGCTCCTCGTATTTTGGCTTCCGGGCAGGGGCCCGTGGCTGAACGCATCATGGATATAGCTAAAGAGGCCGATATCCCCATTGTGGAAGATGCCGCATTAGTCACGGCCCTCTTGGCGTTGGATATAGGGGAGGAAATTCCTTTGGAACTGTACGAAGCAGTGGCTCGGGTTCTGGCTTTCATCTACAGGGTGGATGTAGCCAACAGACCTGATCAGCCCTGAGCTTTCGCCGTATGGTGTCCCATCTGGAAAAAGGTCGTCGAGGCGAAGACCTGGCCTATCGATACATCCTGGGGCTGGGATGGCCTGTGTTGGGGCGGAATGTCCGATTTCGTTCAGGAGAGTTGGATTTGGTGGCTCGAGACGACGATATAATGGTGGTGGTCGAAGTCCGATATCGGTCGGTGGCGGTGCTTATGCCGACTGAGGCAACGATAGGGCCGAGAAAAATGCGGCGATTGGTCAGGGCTGGAGCTACGTACATGAATCAAGTCGGCTGGGACGGATTCTGGCGTATTGATTTGGTTGCATTGACCGAACGACGGGGGCGGATTCAATTGGATCACTACAGGGATATTACGGGAGGAGATGTGGTTTTGTGAACCCAGTGAGAGGAGTCACCCTTCGAGGGGTGGATGCCCTTGAAGTGGACGTAGAGGCAGAGATCGCTGGTGGGTTGTTCTCCATCTCTATCGTCGGCCTTCCAGATGCGTCGGTTCGAGAGTCGCGGGAGAGGGTCAGAGTGGCTCTTAAATCGGCGGGAGTTCCTCTCAAGGGGCGAATCTCCGTTAATCTGGCCCCGGCGGATCTCCCCAAAGAAGGTACTCTGCTGGATCTCCCAATCGCGGTTGTTTTGGCCCTTCGTTCTCAGGGTATCTCCATGAATACTCCTGCTCTGTTCATGGGAGAGTTGGCCTTGGATGGCCGAATTCGTCCTGTTCGGGGAGCCGTCCCGGCAGCCATACTTGCCAGAACCATCGGGATACCTCTGTATGTTCCCGAAGGCAACGCTGCCCAGGTTGGCCTTGTTCCCGAGGTTCGGGCCTATAAGGTGACTCAATTGAAGGAGCTTTTAAGCCATCTCAGGGACGGGGCCCATCTGCCTGAAGTGAGGCCTACGGACCTCCGCAATGTCTCAGCTCCTGTGGATCCTGATTTTTGTCACGTTCGAGGTCAATCGGCAGCTAAGAGAGCCTTGGAGATCGCTTCAGCCGGACATCATAACATCCTCATGATTGGGGCACCCGGAAGTGGCAAGACCATGTTGGCGCGAGCTTTCAGGGGAATACTGCCGCCTTTGTCCGACGACGAGATCCTGGAGACTTTGCTCGTTCGAAGTACCTTGGGCCTGGACGAACATCCTGATCGCCAGCCACCCTTTCGGGTGATCCATCACACGGCCTCCACCGTAGCCGTGTGCGGTGGAGGTTCAGCTCTTCGCCCCGGGGAGATATCTCTGGCCCATCGAGGGGTTCTCTTCCTTGATGAATTCACCGAATTTCGACGAGACTTGGTCGAGGCCCTTCGTCAACCCTTGGAGGACGGAGTCATCACCGTCAGTCGGGCTGCTGGAACGGCGGTGTATCCTTCTCGTGTGCTCTTGGTTTTAGCCGCAAATCCCTGTGCGTGTGGATGGTTTGGTGATCGCCTCAAAACCTGTAGCTGCTCGGCGGTGGAGCTTGAACGCTATCGTCGTCGCCTCTCTGGCCCCGTTATGGATCGAGTTGATCTCCACGTCTCGGTACCTCGCCTGGCTCCTGATGAGCTTGTCGGCTTTTCCCACGAGCCCGGAGAGTCCAGCCTCGTCGTTCGGGAGCGAGTATGTCGCGCTAGGGAGATCCAGAGGCAACGTTGGGAACCTTATGGATTTTGTTCCAACGCAGAGGTCCCTGAGACTATTCTTCGGGAACAGCTGAACCTGTCACAACAGGGACAACAGGTTCTAACCAAGATGGCTGAGCGACTCCGAATCTCGGGCAGAGGATTGGCTCGAGTTCTTCGGGTTGCTCGAACCATTGCCGATCTTCAAAAAGAGGGTGCCGTCCCAGCAGAGGCGGTGTACGAGGCTTTGGCGTATCGGGAGGCGATGACGTCATGACTGAAAACGAAAGAGCTTTGCTGGTTTTAAACCGAGTGATCAGCTCACCGGGACGATGGCTTCGGGCTTTGAAGGAACGTACTCTCACTGCTGCCGATCTTTGGCGAGATAGAAGCAGTGCCCAGGCTTTGGGATTGAAGGACGAGACCTGGGAACGTGCTGCTTCTCTATTGGGCTCTCCTTGGCCTGAGGACGAGATACTCCGAGCTCAAGAGGCCCAAGCGAGGATCGTTTTTCAGGGAGATGAGAGTTATCCTGGGGCTCTCTTGGACTTGGAAGATCCGCCGGTGGTCCTCTACGTTCGAGGAAGCTGGCCTCTATCCTCCTTGGCTGTCGCTCTGGTAGGCACTCGTCGCTGTTCCCCCTATGGAGTTCAGGTTGCCGGGGCTTTAGGCAGAAAATTAGCCGAGGCTGGTGTCGTGGTGATCAGCGGTGGGGCCGTGGGGATCGACGGAGCTGCTCATTCTGGAGCTATCGAAGGATCAGGGGTTACCGCAGCCATTCTGGGGACTGGTGTGGACCAGGTCTATCCTCGAAGTCACGAAGATCTGTTCTGGTCCATACTGGATTCTGGTGGTGCGCTCATCAGTCGATTCCCCATGGGTGTTGCCGGGACCCCATGGCATTTTCCCAAAAGAAACGGTATGATCGCTGCCTTGGCTCGGCACGTTGTGGTTGTGGAATCTCCTCTTCGGGGGGGGGCTATTATCACTGCTCGAGCGGCCGCCGAGATGGGGAGGGATGTCTGGGCTGTCCCGGGACAAGTAGGGCAAACCGTCTCCGTAGGGTCCAACAAACTGCTCTTTGATGGGGCTCAGCCTCTCTGGGATCTGGATCAGTTTGTCTCTATTTTTGCCGAGACGTCGAGATCTGAACAACTGGATTTGAGGGTGGACAAACAGATCTCCGAATCGCCTCTTCTGGAAGAACTCAGGCGATCCGGTGCTCTCACGGTGGACCAGCTGGCTCAAAATCTTGGTGTCGCTGTTCATGAGGTGACTGGGATCCTCGCCGAGCTTGAGGGGGATGGCTTGGCCTACCGATCCGGTCCTGGGCGATGGAGCGCCACACCGTAAAGGATTTTGTCGATAATGTAAGGAGGACCCTATGGTTGTTGGGCAGGAGCATGATCTTCACATCTTCGTCGTCTCGGACTTCACCGGAGAGACGGCTCACAGTGTCTCCTTGGCTGCTGCCAGGCAATTTCCTGATAAGAGAATAGCCTTTACCCGTCATCGCTATCTTAAAGATCTGGACTTGGCCCGTCAGGTATGCCAAGAGGCGAGGGACGCTGGGGGCATCATCGTCTGTACCCTGGTTGAGCACAGGATTCGCTCCTTCGTCCAACGGGAAGCTCGATGTCTCGGAGTGGCGGTGGTGGACATTTTCGGCCCTCTTATGGAGGTCTTCTCGGCTCAGTTGGGCATTGAACCCCTGGAGGAGCCCGGCCTTATGCACCAAATGGACGAGACCTACTTCAAGCGTGTGAAGGCCATTGAATACTCCATCACGTGCGATGACGGGAGTAACCCTCATCTGCTCAACGAGGCTGATTTGGTGATCCTGGGCGTCTCCCGAACATGTAAAACCCCTCTGTCCATGTATCTGGCCAACAAGGGATATCGGACGGGCAACATCCCTCTTGTTCCAGAGCTGGAGCCGCCGGAACAACTTTTTCAGGTCCCGTCGAACAGAATTGTCGGGCTCATTATCGCTGCGGAAGCTCTGATGCAGATCCGGCGAGAACGCATCCAGATGTTGGGGCTGGACCCCGACAAAGCGTCGTACGCTCAAAAGGATCGAGTGGAGAATGAGTTGAGATACGCTCGTTCGATTATGTCAAGAGTCGGAGCTACCGTCTTTGATGTGACCGGGCGAGCCATAGAGGAAACAGCCCAGGAGATTTTGGATTTGTTGAGGGCAAGTGAGGCCTGATTGAGCGACGAGTCGAACCGGACTCAGGTGTGATCAGGATGATAGCTAAAAACCCTTGATGAGAGGGGAGGAGGGTACATTATGATCTATCGGTATGTACGATGGTTTGAGGAAATTGGCAAAAACGACGTTCCGTTAGTGGGAGGAAAGGGTGCGAACCTGGGGGAGTTGACAAAAAACGGGGTTGACGTGCCTCCTGGTTTTTGTGTTACGGCCCAGGCCTATAGGGAGTTCATCCAAGGCGCTGAGCTTGGTGACCGTATTCGCTCCGTCATTGAATCCGTGAACGTTGATGACCCCGTGGAACTCTCTATGGCTTGTGAGAAAGTTCGTCGGTATATTGAGGACTCTCCCATGCCAATTGAGGTCGAGGCTGAGATCCGGTCGGCTTATCGAGAGCTATCCGAGATAGTGGGGACGGAAGAACCCCGAGTTGCCGTTCGAAGTTCCGCTACGGCGGAGGACCTCCCGGATGCCTCCTTCGCTGGTCAGCAGGACACATACCTCCACATCGTGGGCGTCAGCTCTGTAACCCGTCATGTTCGACGATGCTGGGCTTCTCTGTGGACGGCTCGTGCTACGGCGTACAGGAACACCCAAGGGTACGATCATTTCGACGTGGCTCTGAGTGCTGTAGTTCAGAGGATGATTTCGAGCCATCGTTCTGGAGTCCTGTTCACTGCTGATCCCGTATCGGGAGACCGAAACCGAATCGTGATCGAGGCCAGTTGGGGGTTGGGCGAGGCCGTTGTCTCTGGGATCGTGACGCCGGATCAATACCTCCTGGATAAAAAGGACCTGACCCCTCTGGATGTCTCCGTGGCCGAGAAGAAAACCATGGTTGTCGAGCGTCGTAATGCACAGGGAACGGTATCCGTCTCGGTTGCAGAGTATCTGGGGCCTGAATTTGTCTCTCGTCAGTGCCTCTCAGGTGATGAAATAAGAGCTCTCGGATCGGTAGGCCGATCCATCGAACTTCATTACGGTTGTCCTATGGACGTCGAATGGGCTTTTGACGAGGGATCGGGGAAGCTTTTCATCCTTCAGGCTCGGCCCATCACTACCTTACCAGAGATGTCCGCCGTGGATGTTCCCGAAGAGAACCCCAAGGTGATTGAAACTCCGTCATCATTGATGCCTCAAGAGGACGCTGGATCGTTAGAGGTCTTGGCTCGTGGCTTGGCTGCCTCGCCGGGAATTGCCTCCGGTCCGGTCATCCTGGTTCGGGGGATGGACGAAATTGGAGATGTCCAGGCGGGGCAGATCATGGTTACGGCCATGACCAATCCCGACATGGTCCCCGCTATGAAAAAGGCTGCTGCTGTCGTTACCGACGAGGGAGGGCGAACCTGTCATGCTGCCATAGTCTCCAGGGAACTGGGTATCCCCTGCATCGTCGGGACAAAGGACGGAACGAGGCATCTGGAGTCTGGATCCCTGGTCACGGTCGATGCGACCCGAGGGGTTGTATACAAGGGAACCGTGAGCCTGACCTCCGACGAAGACAGGCATTCGCCCGTGGCCCCTCCGGCGTCGGGATACAGCCGGGACATGGTCTACGATCTTGCTCCGGTCACGGGAACCAAAATATACATGAACTTGGGCGATCCCTCGGTGGTAACAAAGTACAAAAATCTCCCCTTTGACGGTATCGGGTTGATGCGTACTGAGTTTGTTTTCAATAGCTTAGGTGTTCATCCCATGCACCTCGTTAAAACCGGCGAGGGGAATAGGCTCATTGATCACCTCTCTCAGTCGGTTACGACCGTTGCCCAGGCCGTATATCCCAAGCCCATGGTCGTGCGACTGAGCGACTTTCGGACCAACGAATTTCGTGGCCTTCAGGGCGGTGAGGACGTGGAACCCGAGGAGAACAACCCCATGATCGGGTGGCGGGGAGTTTCCCGGTACATCTCGCCCGAGTATGAAGAGGGATTTCGCCTGGAATGTCGGGCTATCAAGAAAGTTCGGGATGAGTTCGGCCTTATCAACGTATGGGTCATGCTCCCCTTCGTCAGGACGACCTGGGAGCTGGAGCGGGTGAAGGACATTATGGCCTCTGAAGGGCTGATTCGAAACAAATCGTTCAAGCTCTGGATTATGGCAGAGGTCCCGGCGGTGGTCTTCGCCGCCGATGAGTTTGCCACGATGGTGGATGGCTTCAGCATTGGCAGTAACGACCTCACCCAGCTTGTTATGGGGGTTGATCGAGACTCGGGAATCCTGAACACCATGGGATATTTCGACGAGCGAAATATTTCAGTGACCCGGGCTATTGAGACCCTCATCGATGCTGCTCATCGGCATGGCATCACCTGTTCTATCTGTGGACAGGGGCCGTCTCTGTATCCTGACTTTGCTGAGTTCCTGGTCAGGGCCGGTGTGGACAGTATGAGCGTTAATCCCGACACCGTTGCGTACACGAGGAAATTGGTCGCTGGAGTGGAACAGAGGCTTATCCTCGGAGGTCTTCGAACACTCCATAAAAATAACTAAAAACCAACTGAAGCATGAGATCGGGGACACGCCCTTTTAGGACGGGTCCCCGCTTTTTCTGTTATATTTCGGTTGACAAGTCCGATTCTGACGGTACAATTACGGACGTTTCCCATAATTTTGATCGAGGAATTGACGTCTGTGACCAGGAGGGGCTGTGCATGCAGTATACGCATGGCCTGTGAGGACCGAAATAGAGTTCCGGCCTTGATCTGCTAAAAAAGGAGGCCCATGGGATGGCTACTTCTAAAAAAACCGCTAAAAAACGGTCGGGTTTGACCCTGGTTGTCGTTGAGTCGCCTACAAAGGCAAAGACATTAACTAAAATGCTAGGATCGGGGTATACCGTCAAAGCCAGTGTGGGGCACATTATGGACCTGCCCAAGAGCCGTCTGGCCATCGATGTGGACGATGGCTTCCAACCGGAGTACATATTGGTCAAGGGCAAGGCCAAAATAAAAAGGGAACTGCTCTCCATCGCTGCCAAAAGTGACTCGGTGCTCCTGGCCTCAGACCCAGACAGGGAGGGGGAGGCTATCGCCTGGCATTTGGCTGGGATCCTTGGGCTTGATCCTCAATCGCCCTGTCGTATCCGGGTACATCAGATTACCAAGGATGCTGTTCGGGAAGCTGTAAAAGCTCCGACTCCCATCGACATGGCTAAGGTCGACGCCCAACAGGCACGAAGGGTTCTGGACCGTCTCGTGGGATATACTCTGAGCCCTCTTCTCTGGAAAAAAATCCGCTACGGGCTCTCGGCCGGCCGGGTTCAGTCCGTGGCCCTCACGATCATCTGCCAGAGGGAGACCGAGATAGAGCAGTTTGAGCCTCAGGTCTATTGGGAAATCGAGGTCCGGGGCGATGCCGACGACGGCAGAGCCTACCGGCTCAGGGTCGAGAGGAAAGACGGCAAGACCTTACTTGTCAGGGATCGCCCCCTGAAGATCAACTCGGCCGAAATGGCTCAGGACATCGTGGATACGGTGAACATGGAAGGCCTCACCGTGGTATCCTTTACCACCAAGGAAGGGCGACGGAAAGCTCCGAGTCCTTTGAAGACCAGCACTCTTCAGCAGGAAGCCGCACGGCGGCTCGGTTTTTCGCCTCGACGGACCATGAGAGTGGCTCAATCCCTCTTCGAGGGGGTTTCAATCCCTGGTCGAGGCCCCACGGGGCTCATTACCTACATGCGGACCGACAGCCTCCGTCTGGCTCCCGAGGCCGTTCGTGCCATTCGGGACCATATCTCTGATCGATGGGGAGCGACCTACTTGCCGGACAAGCCGAACCTGTACGTGACCAAAGGCCGGGCTCAGGACGCCCATGAGGCCATCCGTCCGACGGACGTCTCCCTGACACCAGATACGCTTCAAGCCGTCTTGACCCCTGAGCAGTATCGGCTCTACGACGTGATCTGGCGCAGGACCGTCGCCAGTCAGATGGTTCACGCGAGAGTGGATAACTCAATTCTGGACTGTGTCTCGGGAGCGTACGGACTGAGACAAAAAGGGACGGTCGTCAGGTTTGAGGGATTCGGCGTACTCTGGCCTCTGGATGCCAGGGACGACATTCTGGCTCCAGCTGTGGAGGGAGAGAAGCTCACGGTGATCGCCGCAGAACAGGAGCGTAAGGAGACGATGCCCCCTGCCCGTTACACCGAGGCCAGCCTTATAAAAAACCTGGAGGATCAGGGAGTGGGACGCCCATCGACCTACGCGTCCATCGTGGAGACGCTCTACGACAGGGCCTATGTGGAGAAAAACGAGGATCGTCATCTTGTTCCCACTGGCTTAGGACGATCTGTTGACGGATTCCTCCTGGATCACTTTGATAGCCGAAGCGTCTCTCCGATCGTCAATCCCGGATTTACGGCCACGATGGAAGAATCTCTCGATAAGGTGGAGGAGAACGAAAAAAACTGGGTAGATGTCGTCGCCCATTTCTGGGGTCCCTTCACTGATGCGATCAGCGAAGCTGAAAAAGCCCCCAGAGTTCCGCCGCCTCCCCCGGAACTTATCGGTGAGGACTGCCCCGAATGCAGCTCCCCTCTGGCGAAAAAAAGGGGGCGTTTTGGCGAGTTTATAGCTTGTACTGGGTATCCCAATTGTAAATACACCAGACCCATCCTGAAAAACATAGGTGTTCAGTGTCCCATCTGTGGCCAGGATAAGGGCGGAGAAGTCGTTCAGCGAAAAAGCAAAAAGGGACGTCGGACCTTCTATGGATGCTCCCGTTACCCTGATTGCGACTATGTCTCGTGGAACAAACCAGCGGCGGAGAAATGCCCTGAGTGCGGTGGGAATATGGAGTTCAAGGGGCGATCCAGAAAACCTGTCTGCACCAAGTGCGGTCATAAGGGAATCGAGTGACCGTTCATCGATCCGTGACCGTTGTCGGTGCCGGACTTGCTGGAAGCGAGGCCACATGGCAACTGGCCCGTCGGGGAATTCCTGTTCAGTTGATTGAGATGCGTCCCGTGCGTTCGTCTCCGGCTCACGGGAGCGATCTGTTTGCCGAGCTCGTGTGTAGTAACTCCTTGGGCGGTGATCGAGAGACCACACCGGCGGGTATTCTGAAATCGGAGCTCCGTCGCCTGGGAAGTCTTGTCCTTCAGATCGCAGATGCGACGTCGGTCCCCGCAGGAAATGCGCTGGCTGTGGATCGGGAGCGGTTTGCCCGGGAGATTACTGATAAGGTGTCGGGGCACCCTCTTGTTCAGGTAGAACGCCGGGAGATGATCGATATCCCTCAAGGGCCGGTTATTCTGGCTACTGGGCCTCTCACGTCGGAACCCTTGGCCCGTGCCATTGCCGACGCTGCAGGGCAGGATTCTCTCTACTTTTACGACGCTGCGGCACCCCTGATACTTGCCGAAACTATCGATATGACCGTTGCCTACAGGAAGGATCGATATTCGGAGGAGCAAGACGGTGACTACATCAACTGTCCTATGACCGAGGAGCAATACAGCCGATTTTACGAGGCCCTTGTGGACGCCGAACGAGCGCCTCTTCGGGATTTCGAGAAAAAACACTACTTTGAGGGATGTATGCCTGTTGAAGTTTTGGCGAGTCGAGGAGTCGATACGCTTCGGTTTGGTCCTCTGCGTCCTGTGGGGCTCGAACATCCTGATACGGGGAAACGCCCCTTCGCCGTGGTCCAGCTTCGTCAGGACAATCGTGAGGGCACTGTCTACAACATCGTCGGGTTTCAGACCAATCTTCGATGGCCTGAACAGGAGCGGGTCTTCCGCCTCATCCCTGGACTTGAGCGGGTGGAATTTGTCCGAAAGGGCGTCATGCATCGTAACATCTACATCAACGCCCCGAAAGTCTTGAACAAAGCTCTCGAACTCAGAGGGCGGGAACAGGTCTATCTGGCTGGTCAGATCACTGGTGTTGAGGGATACGTGGAGAGCGCCGCCATGGGAGTTGTGGCTGCTCTTAACCTCGTTGAACGTCTGCGGGGCCGAGGCCCTGTCGCATGGCCTCGGGAAACGGCTTTGGGCTCTTTAGTCCATCGTCTCGGTGATGACACGGTCAAGCGTTTTCAGCCGACAAACGTTAACCTGGGTCTCTTTCCACCTCTTGAGGAGCGAATAAAGGGCAAACCGGCCCGCTGTGCTGCTGTCGCAAGGCGAGCGGCTCTGGCTATGAATAACTTTATCGGAGCAGAAAAAATATCTTCTGTTTCTAAAATAGACTTTTTTTAAGCTCCAAGGATGCTACAATAGTATAATGAGTGTTCAGGTTTTTTCCGTTATTGATGGATTTCTCGACAGAATGAGAACTTCCGGTGCTTCAGAACATACAATTATCAACTATGCTGTCGATCTTGGACAGTTTGCGGATTTTTTAGATGGTCGGGGACAGATATTGATCGATCAAATCGACACGAGCGGGATACGCTCGTTTGTACGGGCTCTCTCCGGGTGTGGTTTTGCACCTGCGTCGGTTGCTCGGAAGCTCTCAGCTGTCAAAAGTCTTATGAAATATCTTGTTCTTCAGGGAATCCTGACTCAGGATCCCTCAACCCGAGTTCGTGGTCCCAAACGATCTGAGCGACTCCCTAGAGCTCTTTCGACGGATCAGGTGGCCGCTATTATCGACCGGGCGTATGAGGATGAGCAGGGAGTTCGCAACGGGGCTCTCGTGGAGCTCATGTACGGATGTGGTCTTCGGGTGGCTGAGGTCGTCTCCCTTCGGTGGGACGATATAGAGATAGACGAGCGATGGCTCCGGGTTATGGGAAAGGGCGATAAAGAGCGGGCCGTTCCCTTCGGCACTATGGCTCAGAGGGCGTTGAGGAGGCTGAAGTTTGAGGCTCTTCCAGGCGAGTCTTTGGTTTTTCCTGGAAGGAATGGACAATCTCTGACCGTTCGGACGGTTCACCGAGTCGTCGTATACGCCGCATCTCGGGCAGGAGTTCCAGAGGTGAGTCCTCACTCTCTTCGTCACAGTTTTGCGACTCACCTCCTTGAAGGGGGGGCACCTCTTCGCGTCGTGCAGGAACTGTTAGGCCATGATCACCTCACCACGACACAACGGTATCTGATGGTCACGGCCCAGCATCTTAGAGAAAGCTATGAATCGGCCCATCCTCGGGCTGGAGGTGAACCGATAGATGTTTGAAGGCACCACAATACTTTGCGTCAGACGTGGGACGACAGTCGCCATGGCAGGAGACGGCCAGATGACCTTGGGAACTCAGATCATCAAGTCCAACACGGTCAAGGTCCGTCGACTCCATTCCGGTTCTGTGTTGGCAGGGTTCGCTGGCTCCACTGCTGATGCTATGACCTTGTTGGAGCTCTTTGAAAAAAAACTGGGTGAACACGGGGGAAACCTGATGAGAGCGGCGGTCGAGCTGGGGAAACAATGGCGAACCGACCGTATGCTTCGTCGCTTGGAGGCTATGATGTTGGTCGCGGATAAAACTCACACCATCCTCTTGTCGGGAGCTGGGGATATTATCGAGCCGGAGCACGATGTTGCGGCCATCGGTTCGGGGGCGGCGTACGCCTTGGCGGCAGCGCGTGCCTTTTTGGAGAGCAGCGATTGGGAGGCCGAGCAGATTGCCCGTCGTTCCCTTGAAATTGCTGCAACTATCTGTATCTACACCGATGATGTCATCTCCATGGAGGTGATCTCATGATCGGCGGAGAGTCCACGCTGATTCCTTCTGCAATCGTTCAGTATTTGGATCGGTATATCGTAGGGCAAGACAGGGCGAAGAGAGCCGTGGCTGTTGCCCTTCGGAATCGGATTCGACGTCGAATGTTGGAAGCTGACCTTGCTCATGAGGTCGCGCCCAAGAACATCCTCATGGTGGGGCCGACAGGGGTGGGGAAAACCGAGATCGCTCGCCGGCTGGCAGAGTTAGTTAACGCCCCTTTCGTCAAGGTGGAAGCCACTAAATTCACCGAGGTCGGATATGTTGGCCGAGATGTTGAGTCCATGGTTCGTGACTTGGTGGAAACCGCTATCCAGATGGTTCGTAAGAAGATGTTGGAGGATGTCCAGGCTTCAGCCATGGAGAAGGCCAGGGAACGGGTTGTCGACTTTTTAGTCCCCTCCAGAAAAAAAAACGCCTCGGGCGGGATCCCGACCTTTATGAGTGTCCTTAAAAGTATCGGTAGCGACGCCCCCGATCAAAGCTCTGAGGAGACAGAGATTTCAGAAGACGAGCGGATGCGTGACTCCACCAGGGTCAAGCTTTTGGATCTGGTCGCTCAGGGCAAACTGGACGACAGAGAAGTCGAAATAGAGGTTCAGGAATCTCCCCATATGGGGATTCCCATCATGGGAGGCATGGGCATGGACGAGATGGGCATCTCCATCGGCGAGATGCTGGGTGGTCTCATGCCAAAGAAGAAGAAACACCGCACCGTGAAGGTGAAAGACGCTCTTCGGCTCCTCCAAAATGAGGAAGCCGAGAAGCTTATCGACGAAGACGCTGCTACCAGAATGGGTCTTGAAAAGGCTCAGGAAGAGGGTATCATCTTTGTGGACGAGATCGATAAAATTGTGGCCCGGGGCGGAGCTGGCGGAACCCATGATGTCAGCCGGGACGGGGTTCAAAGAGATTTACTTCCTGTTGTGGAGGGCTGCTCCGTCCAGACCAAGTATGGTCAGGTTTCCACGGACCATATCCTCTTCATAGCGGCTGGTGCCTTCCATCAGAGCAAGCCTTCCGATCTGGTCCCCGAGCTTCAGGGGCGATTCCCCATCAGAGTTGAGCTGGAGCCTCTGGATAAAACGCAGTTAGCTCGGATCCTTACAGAACCCAAACACAGTCTTCTTCAGCAATATGAGGCCTTGCTTCAGACTGAGGGGGTCACCTTGGATTTTCGGGAGGATGGGGTCCAGGAAATTGCGGCCCTCGCTGAATCCATGAATTTGGAGATGGAAAACATCGGCGCTCGGAGACTCCACACGATGGTGGAACAACTGCTTGAGGAAATCAGTTACGAGGCACCGGAGAGGTCCGGTGAGACCGTTACTGTGGGGGGGGATTTTGTCCGGGAGCGGTTGGCTTCTTTGGTGCAGGATAGTGATGTCCGTCGGTATCTGTTGTGATACAAATGATCTCAAGAACAGAGGCAAAGGAGGAGAGCGCATGCACGATGGAACGACAGAAAAGATAACCCACGGTGAGGAGGCCATGCAGGACCTCTTGGAGAAAACAAGGCAGGTCGGTCGGGCACTTCAGAGTCATCGAGAGGGAGCGAAGCTCGACTATAGCAAGCTAGCGAAGCTCCTATGTGAATTCTCAACGGCCAACGCCTATATACTGAACCGGGAAGGCCAGATTTTGGGCTACTCCTGGGTGAGTGAATATCATTCGAAAGCGATCACCTCTTTTTTAGAGTCAGGCTTTATGCCCGAAAGCTTTGTCGAACACCTGAATCAACAACGAGAAAGCCTCATGAGCAAGATCGATGCTCATATCTTCGACGATCCTCAGGACAAAAATCAGCACAAAGATACCCTCTGTGTACCCATCTACAGTGCGGCTGAGAGATTAGGTACTTTGCTTCTGGTTCGTTTCGCTGAGACGTTTCGAACGAAGGATCTTGTTCTTGCCGAATATCTGGCCACGCTGGTGGGGATTGAAATCCTCCACGAACGGACAAAGCTTATTGAAGAACGCTCTCGTGAGCGCTTGGTCGTTCAGATGGCTATGAGAGCTCTCTCCTATTCGGAGGTCGAATCCGTCAAACACATTATTACCGAGCTTGGGGCTTACGAAGGAGTAGTCATCGCCAGCAAAGTCGCTGACCGGGTTGGAGTGACCAGAAGTGTTATAGTCAACGCCCTGCGAAAATTGGAAAGTGCGGGTATAATAGAAAGCAGGAGTCTTGGCATGAAGGGTACCTTCATTAAGGTCCTGAGCAGGTTTTTTATCGAAGAGTTAGGCATTACGCTCGAAGATTAAGCAATAGCTCTGAGAATAAAACGCAGTAAAAATCGACGCATATCCTGGAGGTGGGGCTGTGTTTGATGTAACGTGGAAAGTGATGGCAAAAGATCTTGAGGGATTGGCACATCGGTTTCGTGCGGTTGGGCAAAACCTGGCGAACATCAATACTCCGGCGTATGCTCGTCGAGAGGTCTCCTTTGAGGACCAACTGAACGATGTTATCAATGGCTCTAAACGTATACCCCTGGCTGTGACCGACGAACGCCATATGACTATCCACGCTCGATCTATTGTTGACGTCACACCTAAAGAAAACAGAATCCCAGACCAACTTTATCGCCTGGATCGCAACAACGTAGATCCCGAGATCGAAATGGCCAAGCTTACGGAAACTCGTCTTGGATATGAGGCAATGACTCGGCTTATGGCCAAAAAAGTCGGAAACTATAAAACCGCTATAGGGGGTCGCTGATGCGAGTTTTTAAACACATTGACGTAGCTGGAAGCGCCTTGACAGCTCATCGACTCTGGGTGGACACTATCTCTCAGAACCTCGCCAACGTCAACACTTCCAGAACCCCTGAAGGAGGACCCTACATCCGTCGGGTGCCGGTTTTTCAGCAAATTTTGGATGAGATTGGAGAAGAGGGTAAAGTTAAGGGCGGTGTTAAGGTGGTCGAAATCGCCAAAGATACCTCCTCTGCTCCTCGTTTGGTCTATCAGCCTGATCATCCAGATGCTGATGAAGAGGGATATGTGGCTATGCCCAACGTCAGCGTTGTTCGAGAGATGGCCGACATGATGACTGCTAGCCGGGCGTACGAGGCTAATCTTGCAGTCACCGGCTCAGCTAAAAACATGTGGTTGGCTGCTTTGGATATTCTTAAGGGATAGTGTTGCAGTTTGTTCAGAAGGCTCTCAGTCCAGACGGGGCCTTTTTTTCGTCTTGTCACTTTGATGGGCATCCTGTACAATAGGCCTTTTGGAAATCCACAAGTCCTGGGGAGTGATTCCATGAATAACACAGCGCGGCAAAGCTTTATTTGGGCCATTTGTCTCCTCTTACTTGGAGCATCTGGAAGCTGGGGGAGTTCCCATATCGAAAAAGCGCATTTTCTTGACGAGTACATCAGAAAACAAAACCAATCTACCTACGATGTAGCGCTTCGGCCACAAGCTGACGAGGCCGTCAGAAAAGCGATTGCGAGCGGTTTTCGGCAGTATAACAGTTCTGTCTCCTGGAAACACGCTTGGGAATATGCAGGGTATGTCATGGAGGCCTGTAAAAAATTTGGTGTCGAAGACCCTACCCTTGTGGCTGGTATGATCGTCAAAGAATCTCGAATTCGCCCTCGAGCTCGGTCTCGATATGCCTATGGTCTTATGCAGATATACTGGAAGGTCCATAAGAAGTCAATAAAAAGGACTTTCCCGTGGATAAAAAACACGGAAGATCTCATGAATCCACGGAACAATGTTCTGGTAGGTACCTGGATATTTGCATCATACCTGAAGAACTCTGGCAACGACATCCATAAGGCTCTCCATCGATATCTGGGAGCTCACAATCACCGGTATGTCTCCAAAATTATGTCCTACCGGGGTACCATTCGCAAGAACCTTATCGCCGACGAGAGGAGCTAGATATCATATGAGTGTTGCCAGAGAAACCCACGTATTCGAGACCGAGGCGAAACAGATCCTGGATATGATGATCTATTCGGTTTACTCTAACAAGGATATCTTTCTTCGGGAACTTGTCTCCAACGCCTCCGATGCTCTGGATAAACTCCATCTCGAAGCACTGATCGACCATGACTTGGCTCAATACGCCAAGGACCCCTTTATCAGGCTCGTTCGGGATGAGAAAGATCGAAATCTCTCCATCTCGGACAATGGTATCGGTATGGACCGAGACGAGATCATTGCCTACATTGGAACTATCGCTAAGTCGGGAACCAAGGAATTTCTGGCGGCTTTGAAGGAACGTCGGGAAGGCGACCCGGCAGAGATGCTTATTGGTCAATTCGGTGTGGGGTTCTACTCTGCGTTCATGGTGGCCGATAAAGTAACTCTTCTCACCAAAAAAGCGGGTTCGAATATTGCCTGGCGCTGGGAGTCCTCTGGAGATGGGACATACACCCTGGAGGAGGCAGAGCGGCCGACTCCGGGAACGACCGTTACTCTTCATTTGAAAGAGGCGGATCATGAAAACGGTCTCAAAGACTACACGTCGCCTTGGGTTATCCGTGATATTGTCCGTACCTACTCGGATTTCGTGGCCTACCCCATCAAAATGCAGGTGGAGCGCCCCAAGGACGATGCCTCGGGAACCGTTATCAACGACGAAACGCTTAATTCCATGAAGGCTCTGTGGATGCGCCCCGAAGACCAGGTCACAGACGAGGAATATCGTCAGTTCTATCGCCACGTTGCCCACGACTGGCAGGATCCTTTGGAACGAATCGTCTTCGCTACCGAGGGTGTCACCGAGATGCATGGGATTCTGTTCATACCTCTTAAAGCCCCCTACGATATTTTCTCCGAGGCGGGAGGCCGAGGTGTTAATCTCTACGTCAAACGAGTTTTCATAATGGAGAACTGCGCTGACATCCTTCCGGGGTATCTGCGATTTGTTCGGGGCGTTGTGGACTCCGAAGACCTCTCCCTCAACATCTCGAGAGAACTTCTCCAGCAGGATCGTCAAGTTCGCCTCATCCGAAAAAGCGTCACCCGAAAAGTTCTTCAATCCCTGGCTTCCATGTTGAAAGACGACCGAGAACGCTATGATCGTTTTTGGAATGAATTTGGTATCATTCTCAAGGAAGGACTCATACGAGGTGAGGGGGACGATGAGGCAATCCGTAACATCTGCCTCTTCTCCTCGACCCGTTCGGAGGATGACAGGATTACCTTGGGAGACTATCTGGATCACATGACTTCGGATCAGAAGCATATTCACTATATCACCGGACCGTCCGTTGAGATTCTCAGGAGCTCGCCTCATCTTGAAGTGCTTCTGGCAAAGGGAGAGGAGGTTCTGCTACTTGCCGATCCTGTGGACGAACTATGGGTTCAAGGAGCTGAGTTTCAGGGTAAACAGTTTCGGTCGGTGGCTCAGACAGGGGAGAATGACAAAGTCGAGGATGCTGAGTCCTCGTCATCTCCGCTGTTGGGTCGGGTCAAAGATGCCCTCAAAGACTTGGTGAAGGATGTTCGATTTTCTCATCGTCTCACCGCGTCTCCGGCATGTCTTGTTGGTACTGAGGACGACGTCAGTCCTCAGATGGAGCGAATTATGCGGGCAATGGGACAAGACGTCCCTGAAGTTCGGCGAGTATTGGAGCTCAACGGGGATCATCCCGTACTCAAAAAGATGATCGCCCTTGTGGAGTCGGACGATGTCGATCTGGCGCCTTTTTGCTATGTACTCTACGGTCAGGCTCTTCTTGCTGAGGGGGGGAACCTCAAAGATCCCGCTGAATTTGTTCGACAGCTATCTGTCATCATGGATAGAGCTCTCGATTGATGGCCGTTTGCGTATAAGTGGCTTAGTATGGTATCGTTGAGGAAAAGAAGGGGCTTTCGGGGCAGAAGCGGTTAAACTTTTTTAGGATAAACG
Organism: Dethiosulfovibrio peptidovorans; assembly: GCA_002748665.1. Classification (NCBI taxonomy): domain Bacteria; kingdom Thermotogati; phylum Synergistota; class Synergistia; order Synergistales; family Dethiosulfovibrionaceae; genus Dethiosulfovibrio; species Dethiosulfovibrio peptidovorans. The sequence continues at coordinate 37,601 of PDTB01000023.1, forward strand.
TTTGAGGAGGAGACGGGATGGAACGACTGGTCAACGATGTGTATCTCTCGGGTGTACTTCACTTTGTAAAGGGAGACACCGTTGGAGAGAATCGGCTGGGAAAATACTTTGAATTTTCTCTGAAAAGAGAATATCGAGACATGGATGGCAGCGACCGAATCGACTTTCTCAGGATGCGAGCGTTCAATCCTGAGATCGTCCAGTGGTTGGAGAGACAGGAAGAAAATCTGCCGGTTTGGGTTGCAGGTGAACTTCGTTCCTCTTTGGGGAGCGGGCGAATCTATGTCCTCGTGAAAAAAATCCAGACGCTCAACAGCCTTTGAGAGTCTCTGTTTTCTTGAAAGCCGCCTCTTGGCGGCTTTTTTGATGCTGAAGACTCAAATTAACAGCAGGTAGGTTTAACAGCAGGTAGGTGCGGTGATACGGAGCGTTGTGTTACAATAAAACTAAAGTGGGGCAAACAATGTAAAACTGCGCGGTATTCTTGAAAACCACACAGTTGTGTGATAGGATGATTCTTTAGTGTTTTTTCGATTTTTCAAAAGCATCGCTCATGTTGTTTTTTGGATTTTATCGTGTTCTTTTAAGTAATCAAAACTGCGGTGACATAGAGGCCTGTAGCTCATTTTTCAACGTGTAGTTGGACGAATTTTTGAGGTATCTGTAAGTTTTTTGACCTCATTTACATTTTCAAGAGGAGAGCATGAGTACATATGAAAGACACACGGATAGGTCTCATCAAGCTAGATGACCAGATGTTCAAGACTCGTCTCATTGAACGAAACGATAAAACTGACGCCCTCTCCTTTGAAAAAGCTCTCAAAGATGCAATGGTCGGTGTCAACGATCTACAGATGGAGGCTGACGTCATGATTCAGAAGCTTTCGTTGGGTGATGTTGATGACGTGTCCGAAGTGAGTGTCTCTGTGGAGAAGGCTGAGCTGGCGTTTAAACTCCTGGTTCAAATTCGGGATAAACTGATTGATGCATATCAACAGCTGGGCCGGATGCCTGTCTAAAGTTGTTTTTACTTATGGAGCGCTTTAAAGAAGCTAAGGAACATATGCGTATGCTCTGGTCATCCCTCCAACGGTGGCAAAAGCTCACCTTGGTGGGATTAGTTGTTTTTGTCTTTTTGGGGCTTCTCCTTCTTGTGATAATGGCAAGGCATGAGCGATGGGAACCTCTCTTTTCTGGCCTTGAGATTCAGGATGAGGCAGCCATTGTCGCATACCTCAAGGAGAACAAGGTTCCCTATCGGCTGGATCCTGGAGCCAATGCTATTCTGCTTCCAAAGGATCAGGTCTACAGTGCCAGACTTGAACTCGCTCGAGTGGGGCTTCCCAAGGGAGGCGTTACGGGGTACGAGATATTCGACAAGTCCAACATGGGCATGAGTGAATTTCAGCAAAAAATCACCTATGTTCGAGCACTCGAAGGAGAGCTATCCCGGACTGTAACCCAAATTGATGCTGTGGAATACTCCAAAGTCAACATTGTTCTTCCGCAGCCTCATCTTTTCCTTGAGCAACAACAACCGGCTACGGCATCTGTCCTCATACGCGTACGGCGGGGAGCTACCGTGAATCCAGAGCAAATCAAAGCCATTGTTCATCTCGTCAGTCATAGCGTTGAGGGACTCAAACCCGATGATGTTACCGTTGTGGATACCGATGGTAACGTTCTCTCAGATCTGTTAGATAGCGATATGTTTATCTACACTGATGGGGCAGGGCGAACTGTTTCGTCAGTTCAGAGAGAACTTGAGAGGCAACAGGAAAAGGAACTGGAGCGCAAGGTGCGGGCTATGCTGGAACGTGTCTTTGGCCCTGGGAGCGTTGTAGTTCGGATCAAGGTCGACCTTGATTTGGACAAAAAACGAAAGGCCTCCACCCAATATATCCCTGGTCCTACTGGCAAAGGGGTCGTCCGGAGCCAGCAAAACATGGAAGAAAGCTACGTCGGTCATGGTGCTCCCATGGGTGGGGCGCCGGGAACGACCACCAATATTCCCGGGTACGCTATCGCCACTGACAACGGCGGTTCAGGGGAATATAACAAAAGTGATACTGTCACCAACTATGAAATCACCACCCATGAGTCTGAAAACGTAGGGGCTCCAGGTTCTGTTCGTCGGCTGACAGCGTCGGTTTTGGTCGACGGCGACCTTTCGGACCAACAGCTTGAGGATATTCGGGGTCTTGTCGCCCCGGCCATAGGATTTGATCCTGGGCGAGGTGATCAGCTTGCCATTGAGTCCATGAAGTTCTCATCAACCATGGCAGATCGTATTGCTGCTCAGATGGCGGCCGAGCGGCGCCAAAAGCTCATAGTCGCGTTCCTGGTGGGTGGGGTAATCCTCTCACTTCTCGCTGTGGCCCTGTTCCTCTGGTATCGCCGGTACAAGCGGCGTAAACTCTTGGCAGCGGCTCAGCGAGCCGATGACTCCGGTCGGGTTCCCAGTCTTCAGGATATCTTGGCGGGGCCCGGTGCTTTGGAGGCTCAAGGCGAGCTGGCAGTCCTCGAGGAACAGATTCGAAACTATGCGTTGAACAACCCGGAGGATTTTGCAGCCTTTATGCGTGAATGGATCGTAGAGGACTGACAGGAAAGGACGTTCTTGGATGGCGAAAGACCTGTCCCCTAAACAAATGAAGGGCAAGCAGAAGGGTGCCATTCTCATGGTAACCCTGGGTAACGATGTGGCAGCTCAAACCTACAAACATCTGGATGAGAGTAGTATCGAGGTCCTTACTCTGGAGATTGCGAACCTTCGCAAGATTACGTCGGAGCAACGCTTGACCGTTCTAAAGGACGCTCAAGAGCTTATACTGGCTCGCGAGTATATGGCTCAGGGCGGCGTGGATTACGCACGAGAAATTCTGGAAAAAGCCTTAGGACCAGAGCGAGCTCAAAGCTTGTTAACCAGAATAACCGCAAGTCTGCAGGTTCGCCCATTTGATTTCATGCGGCATAGTGACCCCCAGCAGCTTATTAGCTTTATCCAGGGTGAACATCCCCAGACCATAGCCCTTATTCTGTCGTATCTCACGCCGGAGCAGGCAGCGGCTGTTATCGGGCGCCTCTCGGCTACCATGCAAGCCGAGGTTACTAAACGAGTTGCAAAGATGGATCGGATCACCCCAGAGGTCCTTCGGGAGGTTGAGCGCGTCTTGGAGCGAAAATTCAGTACCATCATCGGACAAGATTTCACTATGGCAGGGGGTATCGACGCTGTTGTCGAAATTATCAACAGAGTAGACCGTGGAACCGAACGGAATATCATGGAAAACCTGGAAGAGAACGACCCTGAGCTGGCTGAGGAGATCAAGCGTCGTCTCTTCGTCTTTGAGGATGTCGCTGGTCTGGATGATCGCTCTATTCAGAGGCTTCTGAGAGAGATCGAGATAAAAGATCTTGGGCTAGCTCTCAAGGGAGCCAGCGATGACCTTAAAACTAAATTTACTAAAAATATGTCCCAGAGAGCTGGAGACATGCTTTCCGAAGATATGCAATATATGGGGCCCGTTCGAGTTCGAGACGTGGAGGAATCTCAGCAGAAGATCGTTAACGTCGTTCGAGCCTTGGAGGATGCCGGGGAAATTATCATTGCTCGAGGTGGGGAGGAGGAGCTGATTGTCTGATACCAAGCGCCGGCTTATCCGAGCTGCGCGAATCCTCCCCGAAGCTGTCCATGTTGGACGGAGGGGGCGCTTCTCACTTTCGTCGTTGGATGTGAGCGAGGCGAAAAACTCTTCGTTGGATGTCGCTGAGAATCTTGGCTCCTTGATGGAGAGTTCTGCGGAGCTTACCGAGACGGATAAACTCCGTGCTGAACTTGAAAAACTAGAAATTTCCTATCGCGAAATGGTCTCTCGCCTCGAACAGGAAGAAGCCCGAAACAGGGATCTTCAGGCAGAGATGCAAAAAAAAGAAGCTCAAAGAGATGTAGAAATCACTTCTCTTCGAGGTCAGATCGAAAAAGACCGAGAAGCCGCTGTTCTGGCTGGACAGAAAGAGGGGTGGGCCCAGGGGCATGCTCAGGGTATTGAGGACGGCAAGACCGAGCTGGAAGCTCGTATCCGTGCAAACTTTGAGGCCCAACTCTCCCAAACGATTGACCTCCTCAACACGGTTTACGAACGGATGCGATCTCATCTCGACGAGCTTCTGGCTGCCAATCCTTATCGTTTGATTCGCCTGTGGGAACGGGTGCTTTCCCGGCTTTTGATTCGTGAAGTGGCATTTGACCAGGAATCAGCCCTCCGCCTGTTAAAGGAGCTTCTATCCAGAGCCAGCGAAAAAGAGGACATCCGGGTGTACCTCAATGCAGACGATCTTGACGGAGTGGAGGCTCAGAAAGACTCTTTTGGAGATCTGATCCGAGGAATCCGAAATATCGAGTTTTTACCCGACGACGAAGTAGACAAAGGAAGCTGTATTGTCGAGACCGGCCTTGGTATCTATGATGCCCGTTGGCGAACCCAACTGGAACAGATAAGTACCGAGGTTGAGACGGCGTTATTGGAAGGTATAGCCCATGGCAGCGATAGATGACGACGGTTTCCGTCCTCTGTGGGAAACACTCACCTCCCGGATTGCCCAGGTTGACTTTGTTCGGATCAATGGCAGGGTCAGTAAAGTCGTTGGCCTCGTCATCGAATCCAAAGGCCCGGATGTCCGAGTCGGAGACCTGTGCGATATACGCTTTCGCCGGGGACGCCATAACCTAGAGGCCGAAGTCGTTGGTTTTCGTGATGATCGTGTGCTGCTTATGCCCTTGGGAGAACTTCGGGACATCGGTCCCGGGTGTGAAGTCGTCTCAATGGGGCGGCCGCTGGGGGTCAACGTAGGTCCCGGTGTTCTGGGGCGTGTATTGGATGGGCTGGGGCGCCCCATGGACGAAAAAGGGCCTATGGGTTCCAGTGAGTTTTACCCTCTCTACGCTACGCCGCCTCATCCTCTCAGGAGGCAAACCATCTCTGATCCACTTCCCGTAGGGGTTCGGGCAGTCGATGGAGTCCTCACCCTGGGGCGGGGACAGCGAATAGGAATCTTCGCTGGATCGGGCGTTGGAAAAAGCACCTTGCTGGGTATGATGGCTCGAAACACTGAGGCAGAGATCAACGTCATTGGCCTCGTGGGAGAACGGGGCAGAGAAGTTCGAGAATTTATAGATCGCGATCTTGGCCCTGATGGACTCAAACGATCGGTTCTCGTCGTGGCCACATCGGATCAGTCTCCTCTTGTCAGACTCAAAGCTGCCTTCACTGCTACGGCTGTTGCCGAATACTTTCGAGATCAGGGGAAGGACGTTCTGCTCATGATGGATTCTGTTACCCGTGTGGCCTATGCACAGAGAGAGGTCGGGCTGGCCATCGGCGAACCACCGGCCACGAGAGGATATACGCCCTCAGTCTTTGCCCTTTTACCCAGGCTTCTGGAGAGAGCCGGAGCCGGAACCAAAGGCAGCATCACTGGCATCTACACCGTCCTCGTCGAGGGAGACGATATGAACGAGCCTGTAGCCGACTCGGTGCGGGGAATACTGGATGGGCACATCGTTCTCTCCCGAAAAATAGCGGCAAAGAACTTCTATCCCTGTGTGGATGTCCTCAACAGCGTGAGCCGTGTCATGCCCCACATCGTCGATAAAGCCCATATGGATGGAGCGAGCCGAATGAGAGAAGTCCTCGCCCGCTATGCCGAGGCCGAGGATCTCATCACCATCGGAGCTTACCAGCGAGGCAACAACCCTCGTGTTGACTGGGCACTTGAATATCTGGACGATGTGGAGACATTTCTCAAGCAGGATATGGGAGAGCCGTCGTCTTTTGACGAAGCCGTTCAGGCAGTTTCATCAGTGGCGGCACTGCCCGAGTGAGAGGACGAATCGAAAGATTCCGACGGATCCTCAAAGCCCGAAAAACCGTTCGGGATCTCGTACAAAAGGAACTCATCGCGATGAGAGTGCGTGAAAAAGCCCTGCTGGGACTCCTACGAAAACTCAGAGACGAAAAACAGGAATACATTTGCCGGTTTGCCGAAATAGCCTCGGGAGACGTTACTATAGAAGCCCTCAGAATCGGAAGCGAGGACATATCCCGGACGGAAAATCGCATTAAACAAGGGATTCTTGACGTCCTCAGACTCAGAAAACGGATCGAAGCGGTCGAGCAAAAGCTGCTAGAACGTCACAAAGACGTTCGAAAAGTTGAGCTTCATCTGGAACAGATGGAGCTGCGATGGGAAGCTGAGCATCGACGTAAAGAACAACATGAACTCGACGATATAGCAGGTATGCGTCATAAAAGGTGACGAGAGGAGGTATATCCTTGCCCCACGCCCCAATCCCCGATTTTCAGGGAATTCGAGATGTCATGGAGAGAATCTCCCTCCTGCAGCGACGGCTGGGAGGGGGACCTCCTGCGCCGATTCCCTCGGCATCCTTTGAGGCGCATCTTCAGGATCAAAGCCAAAAAACCGGACAAATTCAGACTGTTACAGCTCAGCCCCTCCTGCCCTCAGAAGGAGAGGCCCTTTCTGGCATTGGCAGCGTGATAAAAAGCAGACTGGGCCAGGATATCAAAAACATTAAAGACCTGGTTGGAGTTATCGCCCAGCGCTATGGTGTGGACGAAAAACTTGTTCGTTCGGTCATCTCTGTCGAATCGGCGTGGCGACCAGACGCACTCTCCTCAAAAGGAGCCAGGGGACTCATGCAGCTCATGCCCGGCACAGCAAGGATGCTGGGAGTTGATCCTGATGATCCCGTTCAGAACATAGAGGGAGGCGTTAAGTACCTCTCTATGTTGTCCGAAAAGTATAAAGGCAACCTTGAAAAAATCTTGGCCGCATATAACGCTGGTCCAAGTCGGGTTGACCAATACGATGGTATTCCTCCGTATCGCGAAACGGAGAACTACGTCCGCAAGGTTCTGCGGCTCTACCAGGGATAAGGGGGTATCGCCGTGGCCGAAGAAGTAAGACAGCAGGAACCCGAAGATGTAGGAGTGGTTGAGGAAAACGCTTCAAAAAAGGTGCCGAAAAAGCAAAAGCGTTTCCGTAAACTTTGTTTTCTCCTCTTCTTTCTCATCCCCGTCGTTATGGCGGGAGCCCTTGGCGGGCTTCAATACAGCGGTATATGGGATGGGCGGCCTCTTTTATACTGGGTTGTCCCGAAACTTCCCTACGTGGGGGAGGATCTCTCTAAGCTCCTTGATGTGCCTGAGGTCTACACCATGACAGTCGAGGAACGCCGACTCTACGAACTCCGCCAGTGGGAAAAACGCCTTACTGACAAAGAGCTTGAGCTTGACAGGCTTCAGGCGTCGGTAATCGCTCTTTCGGTTGACCTGACCTCCCGGGAGAAAAACATATCCCTCATTGAGGCAAAACTCCTCTCAGCTGACGAACAGCCCGATGACCGGGGGCTCACTGAGGACGAACAGGCCCAGTTTCAGAGTGTCGTGCGAACCTATCAGGAAATATCCGCCCGACGGGCGGCTAAAATAGTTGAAAGTTTGGACTCTAACCTGGCAGTCCGAATTCTTCGGGCTCTTCCTGAAGAGGATAGAGGAAAAATCCTTGGGCGCATGGATGCCCCCAAGGCAGCGTGGCTGACGGAACAGCTGGCGTTAGAGAAGAAACGGTAGGTGACGCCATGCTTATAGGTGGAGATGAACTTCTCGTCTCATCCCAAAAAAGAGCCCCCAGCAAAGCGGCTCTGCTCAAAGCTTCTTCTGACAGTAGAGGCGATAGGGAGAAATGCACAGGTCGCTTCGATGTGTTGCTCTCTCGATCTCAGAAGGAAATGGCCTCTCAAGAGAACGCGTCCCAACAGGCGGAAGTTCCACATGAAGATATCGAAGAATACGCCGAACTTCTCGGGATCGTCAAGGTCGCAGAGGACGGCATATCGAATAATTCCCGGCTGACTATCCCGGGTTTCATTCGGGATCACGGTGACGGGGCGCCTCAACTCCTGGCCGACGTTCCGGTGCAAACTCCTTCGGGGGCATCTGAGACGGACGTGTCGTCTGCTGGGACCGACGTTTTGAGTGGGTTCGAACAGACTAAGGCTGAAACAACGGTTGAGCATCGTGTCGGACGGATGGGGAAAGCTGTTCAGAAGATCCAGATCATTTCGGACACTGCTGTGAGTCAGGAATCGTTTTTGAAAAAATCAGTACAAGAGACCTCACACGATGTACCTTCCATACTTGATCAAGTAGATGGCTTTCGGGATGTCGTTGCTCAGTTACGTCTTCAGGCCTTGGGGCTTGGCAACCTGACGGACGCCTCTCTTGCCACCGAACAGATGGAGACTGAAATGGAGCCGATTACCCAGAGGCAGGCATCGTCGCACATGGCCTTCTCGCTGGTCGCCGAGAACGGAAAAAAAGATTCGAAATTCTCGTGTCTCGAACCTGTTCAGGTGTCGGATCTCCCCAGGGTTGGGGATGTCTCCCGGCCCCCATCCGGTGGCGTCGAACCGCCTCGCCTGAATGATACAATCCCGGTGCGTTCATATCGAACCGAGGCTGATCTCAAAGCTCTCCTCAGTGACCTAGACCGCCGTTTGGCTGAGTCGGTTCCCGAGACTGTCCGGCGAGAGGACATCAAAACCTTCAGCGCCCTTCAGGATGAACTGGCTTTTTTGGCTGGCCCCGATCCCTTTCGAGGTGGACCGAGGAAAGATGTCTCCTTTTCTTCGGTGGATATCCTGCCTCAAAAAGGCCTTCCTGGCATGGCTCACAGTGTGGTAAATGTCGTTCGCTTTCTTCAGGCGAACGGTGAGGTGAAAGCCCAGATTGTGGTTGAGCCTCCGGCCTTGGGTCGTGTTGAGATACAGATTCACGCCACTCCTGGTGGCATGGAAGCCTCCCTTCGGGTGGACTCCCTAGCCGTTCGGGATATGATTCGTCCTCAGGTTCCCCTGCTTCAGGATCTTCTGGCCGAGCAGGGCATCACTCTGTCAGGGATGAACATAGACGTTCGAAGCGGCGACGACCAGAGACAACAGTGGAACGGCGGGGGAAAGCGTCGACGGGGAGATAACTCTGTGGCCGAAACCCCAGTTGAAGAGACCGAGTCGCCCATCGCCAGGATCGACCTGGAACGAGGGCTTCTCGTATGGATGGCTTAGGAGGTTACTCATAATGGACACGAACACCCGAGTAAACCCCGTTGCTGGGCTGGGATTTGCTCCTCCCAAACGAGAGCCCAAGGGGACCATGGATAAAGACGACTTTCTCAAGCTCTATCTCGAACAGCTTAAAAACCAGGATCCTATGGACCCCATGGACACAAACGAGATGTCCGCTCAGATGGCCCAATTTTCCACAGTTGAACAGCTTGTCATGAGCAACAAGACCCTCTCTAAAATCGCCGAGGGCGAGATGCAGAGTGCTGTTGGTCTCATAGGCTTCAAGGTCTCCTACATGGAGGATATCCCTGACGAGAATGGCAAAATCGTTTCGGAAAAACGAGACGGGATCGTCAAATCCGTGATCAAACAAGACGGTAAGGTTATTCTCAATATGGCTGACGGAAAACAGGCTGATTTAAGCCGCCTCTTTGCCGTGGAACTTCCTGATTAGCATACGTCGTACAAAATACATACTATTCCCTCCCAAGGACGGTGGGGGAAATACATGATCGGCAAGGGATTGCCCAATAACCGTTCATGAGGAGGAAACCTGCATGCTGCGCTCTTTGTTTACTGGTGTCACCGGTGTGAAGGCTCACCAGGTCAAGTTGGATGTCACGGGCAACAACATCGCTAATGTCAACACTACGGGTTTTAAGAAAGGAATTACTGTCTTTCAGGATCTGCTCTCCCAGACCGTTCGGGGAGCTATGTCTCCTGAAGGCAATCGGGGTGGTGTCAACTCTCTTCAAGTCGGCCTTGGAGTTGGCGTGGCTGCTGTGGAGAACATACACACTCAAGGCCCCATCTCCTATACAGGGAACCGAACCGATATGGCCATCCAGGGTGATGGGTACTACGTGGTGACTACTGGCACTCAGAAGCTTTACACCCGAGCGGGGAACTTCGTCACTGACGCCAAAGGGAATCTGGTAATGTCGGGTACGGGATATACCCTTCAGGGATATAAGATGTCTATCGACCCCGACAATCCCATGGTCTCCGTCAGAGATGGGGATCTCTCGTCGGTGAATATCCCGATGGGGACCAAGCTTGAGGCTAAAAAAACCTCCATCGTGGGGTATCGGTGTAACTTGAACAAGAGGGCTAAGGAATACCTTCCTATGGGTATGTCCTCGGGCAATCGTACGATTTTCGCATCCTTAGGAGGCAAGAGCGTGGCGGTGAGTGTCGATGACTCTGAGGATCCGACACAACATCTCTCTTTCGATTTTGAGGGCGGATCGGCTCCTCTAGTGTTCCAGATGGACGGGGTTGATATGGAGAGCAAACGTCCTCGTTTGAGCTTGGCAGCGACTCCCGCGACTTTCGACTTGGATGGCATTACCTACACTGCCGAATATAACGGGGAAAATGGTACTATGAGGGTCTTCACCGATTATGGTACGCCTGATCAGGCAGAGGCGTGGAGAGTCAATCTTTTTGAAATGATGGATTATCAGTATTTAGAGGTTAAGGATACCTCGGTGAGTCCGGCGGTGACGTACAATGCCTTGATCGAATTTGACGACGATCCGGCTACGGGTGAGCGAATTATGCATGCGTGGTACTATGATCCTGCAGGGGGGAACATGGCCCATACTCGTTTGCAAAGAGGGGGCGCCGATGCGAATATTCCTATGAATACTGATGGTACTTTCTTTTTGCCTACGTCTGTGCCTGCTGATCCTGCGGATCGCTATACTCTGGTCATTGGGACCCAGACGTTGGATATTCTCACCAATGCTGATGGTAAGTCCATACGGTTTGACAACGACGGTGACCCCGTTGGCTCGGTCGTCCAGCGGACGGAGAGCATTCACAAAGCTAAGAGTACGGTGTACGATAGTCAGGGTGGTGCTCACACATTGGAGACAAGTTGGGAAAAGCTTGATCGAAATCGGTGGAGATGGCGGGTCTGGACCCCTACTGAGGAGATATCCATCACTCCGTCCACGGGAATTCTCTCCTTCGATGCTGATGGTAAGATCAGCGGTTCTCCTTCTGAGGTGGATCTGCAGATGGGCTTTGGAGTGCTGGGGGTAGAGAATCAGCAGGTGACTTTGGATTTCTCTGGTAAAAGCTTTAATAAGGAAGAAATTGAGGGAGTGACCCAGTATGAGTCGGAATTCACCACCAAACCGTACTACCAAGATGGGTATGGTATGGGAGTGTTGAACGATTTTTCTGTGGGTAAGGACGGCACAGTCATGGGTATCTACGACAACGGTCAGAACAAGCCCCTTTATCGCTTGGCTCTTGCCATGTTCACTAACCCTCAGGGGTTATTGAAGGTTGGAGATACCTGTTTTGACAAGTCGGCTAACTCGGGGGAGCCTCGGATCAATGTCGCTTATTCGGACGGTGCTGGTTCCATCGCTGGAGGGTCTTTGGAGATGAGCAATGTGGACCTCACAGAGGAGTTTACTCAGCTCATGATCGGTCAGAGGGGGTTCCAGGCCAATGCTCGTGTGATTACTACCAGCGATACGGTTCTGGAGGAGCTTCTGAACCTCAAGCGGTAAAGTCAGTCTAAGGTCGATCCATCGTGATTGAGGTTACCAGACTGAACAACTCGATCTTTATCCTCAACTCGGAACTGATTGAGACGGTGGAGGCGACTCCCGATACGGTGATCACGCTGGTGAACGGTCATCGGTATGTTGTTCGGGAGTCGCCTCGGGAGGTCATACGGCTGGCGGCACTTCACAGGGTAACTCGAAATTTGCCGTCCTCTTCGACATAGCGGGGATCTTGTGCTCTTGAGGCGGGCTCCTTTGCGGATTCGGTGAAAAATGGAGGCTTGAGCGTGGATCTGGCAAGTGTTATCGGAATCTCTCTAGCGTTAATATTGGTAGTCGGGGGGATCGTGACCGGCGGAGAACCAGGGGCCTTCATTAATTTACCGTCTATGCTCATTACTGTCGGGGGAACTCTGGGGGCGGTAATCATGGCAAACCCCATGGAGCGTATCAAAAAGCTGGGTAAGGTATTGAAAATCGTTTTTTTTTCCCAGTCTCCCGATATGGTGTCTCTGGTACAGACGATCGTCAGCTTTGCCGAGAAAGCTCGGCGTGAAGGGTTGTTAGCCCTTGAGGCCGATGCTGGTGAGCTGGACGACGAGTTTTTGAGCAAGTCGATTCAGTTGGTAGTTGACGGTACCGATCCCGAGTTGGTCAAGGCGATCCTGGATACCGAGATCAGCGTCTTGGAAGAGCGCCACCAGTCCAACAAGGGGATGTTCGACACGATGGGTGAGCTGTTCCCAGCCTTCGGTATGTTGGGAACTCTGATTGGGCTTATCGCCATGCTTCGAAATTTGGACGATCCGGACTCTTTGGGGCCAGGTATGGCTGTAGCTCTGATTACCACGTTTTATGGGTCGTTTATGGCCAACGTTATTGCTTTGCCGGTATCTGCGAAACTGGCAGCTCGTTCATCCCAGGAGACTGTCGTTCGAGAGCTCATGGTGGAGGGAGTTTTGTCCATTCAGGCAGGGGAGAACCCCCGAATAGTGGAGGAAAAACTCAAGGTTTTCCTGCCGCCGGATCAGCGTAAAGAGCTGGATGAGCGTAACGGGTCGGAGAAGGGCGAGGAATAGGTGTGGGGCGGGATCGACGAAAAAAAGAAGAAAAGGGCGGCGCTGGCTGGATGGCTACCTATGGAGATATGGTGACCCTTCTTCTTACATTTTTTGTCCTTCTGTTTGCGTTTTCCTCTATCGACGTGGAGAAGTTTAAGAAGATGATGGTCTCCTTTCAAGGTGCCTTAGGGGTTTTGGATGGGGGAAAAGCCCTTCAGGAGGATCCCTTGCCGTACGGTGGTCAGTCGGGGTACGATGCCGGGGAGGAGCGCCGTCAGACTCAGTCGACGTTCCATGTTGACAGAGAGCTTCGCTCTTTTCTCAAGGAGCAAAAAATGGAAAAAGATGTCACTGTAACGGTCGATCAGCGGGGAGTGACGGTATCCCTTTCGGATCAGTTGCTTTTCCCTCTTGGAGGGGTAGAGATTCGTCCCGAGGGGAAACGCCTTCTCTCAAAGCTGGGTGGTTTTCTTCGGAGTCGGGTTCCCGCCCTCGCCGTTGAAGGACATACGGATAACCGGCCTCTCCGTGGCGGTCCATACCAGGACAATTGGGGTCTTTCGTCGGTGCGAGCGGCTTTTGTTGCTTCCTATCTGGCGAACCACGTTGGGATAGCACCGTCGGTGCTTCAGGCGGTGGGGTATGGCCCCTATCGACCGGTGGTTCCAAACGATAGCGAAGAACATCAAGCCTTGAATCGCCGGGTGGATTTGGTTATTCTGTCTAAGTATCCCAAGCAGTGATTATAGGGCGAAGGAGGACGACATGCTCAAGAAAATATTGGTAATTCTGGTCGTGGCTTTGGTCGCCCTGGTCTTGGGTATCGGGGGAGGATATTTTCTGGGGGCTCATTTTGGTGCAGAGAAGGAGACCGTAACGGGAATATCCAAGGATCTGGAACATCCCGGTCCTATAGTTGATTTTGGCGATTTTGTCATTAACCTGGCTGACAAGGAGCCTCATCTGGCGAATTTTGAACTGGCCCTGGAGGCTTCTAACACGGAAGCCAAAATGATTTTGACCGACGGTGGTTGGAGAAGTCATATTCGTAATGAGGTGTTGCTGACGGTGAAGGATCATATCGCCGATGATTTTCGGAGCGCCGAGGGCATCATGGAGTTGAGCGATAACCTCAAACGTCGCCTCAACGCTATTCTACCGACGGCTGAGGGCAGAGTTGTCGTTCGAAGGGTTCTTTTCCGAAAGTTTGTTACTCAGTAGTCTCCTTTTTTCGCTATACAAAATGGGCAAGAAGGTGGTGAGGCTTCGTGACCCCTGATATTTTGTCACAAAACGAAATTGACTCTCTTCTTGATGTCCTTTCCAGAGGTGATGTGGCTCTTGAGGAGATAACCCAGGCATCGGCCGAGAAGAATATCAAGGGCTACGATTTTCGGCGGCCGGATAAGTTCAGCAAAGATCAGCTTCGGGCTATTCAGATGATTCACGAGTCTTTTAGCCGCCAATTGACCACCAGCCTTTCCACTATGGTTCGATCCATCGTGACCTGTGAAGTGGCTTCGGTAGATCAGGTAGCCTACGATGAGTTTATCCGGTCTATGGTTCAACCCACGGTTATGGGGGTTTTGGAGATGTACCCCCTAGAAGGAAATGCCGTCGTGGAGATGAATCCGAACTTGGTTTTTGCCATCATCGACAGGCTTTTGGGTGGCAAGGGTGAGCTCTTTGGCAAGCCCAGGGATCTCACCGATATAGAGTCTACCGTAATCGAGCGGGTATTCATGCGTATGCTGGAGCTCTTTGAGGATAGTTGGAGCACGGTGGTCGATGTCCGTTTTCGTTTTGAGAGCATGGAGAGTAATCCGTTTTTCGTGCAAATTTGTCCCGGAACGGATATGGTCCTCCTCGTCACCCTTCGTCTGTGTGTCGGCGATGTCGAGGGGATGGTCAGTCTCTGTATTCCCTATTTTGTTATGGAGCCTGTCATGGATAAATTGAGCTCCCAGATATGGTTTGCGTCCACTGGGCGGAACAAAGATCAGGACTCTAAACCATACCTTGAGGCTAGTATAAACGACGTTAAGGTCCCGATTAGTCTGGAACTGGGAGACACTGTTCTTTCCCTTAGTGATATCATGGGGCTTCAGCTTGGAGATGTGATCCGGCTTGATTCGCTTGTCGACGATCCTGTGCAAGTGCGAGTGGGCACTCAGCTTAAGTTTTTTGCGAAGCCGGGAACCTTGGGTGGGAGGTATTCCGTCGAAGTTGTCGAGGTCGTTGGTGATGCAGTGCAAGGTGAGGAGGAATAGCGTATGATTGACGATTTACTCAGCCAAGACGAGATCAACGCGTTGTTGGATGGTCCTGCCGAGGACAACGCTGTTGTGCCTTTGACTCAACCCCAGCTTCGTGCCTTAGAGACCCTCAGCGAAATATTCGTGGGCGCTATGTCCAGCGTGGTGGGGATGCTGGCAGGACGTGAGGTGTTGGTCTCCGTGGACGAAATAGGCGAAAAACCTCAATCTCAAATTCCCGAGAGTACGGAGGGGGATCGCCAATTGGTGTTCACCGTATATTGTGATGGGTTTGACGATGCTCCTGTGGTTATGGTTATGTCCGAGGTCGGTGTGCTCATGCTGGCAGATCTCATGATGGGAGGTGAGGGGAAAGAACTTCCCGATGAGGCCAATGAGCTGTTCGTCAATGCGGCTCAGGAGGGACTGAGTCAGGTCGTAGGCGCTGCCATGACCGCTTTAAGCGGGACTTTGAAGGGGCGTCGAGTTATGCCCACTGACCCTGGAGCGGAGATTGTTGGAGAGAGTGAATGGTTCCCCCTCTTTTCATTGCCGACTGAGGAGATGGTGTGGACTGCCCGAATGGCCGTTACTATTGAAGCTTTGGAGCCGTTTCCCTGTGTTCTAGTGATGCCTTCTTCGGCGGCTGTAGCTTTTGCTGATGCTCTTTTGGACGTTGAGGTTCCTCAGGATCAGGAGTCCCCTGTCCCTGATGCCCCGGCGGCGGCTCGGGCTGAAATCCCTCAACAACAGGTACAGACTCAGCCTCAATTTCAGTCTCAAGCGCAGCCCTTATCTCAGGTTGATGTTCGTCCAGCTCAATTCTCCCCGCTTCTGGCTCCTCAGGTTGGAGAGCAGCTTCCGTCAAATATCGGCTTGATCGTCGATATTCCCGTTCGTATTACCGTTGAACTTGGTAGGACGAGAAAAAGTGTGGGAGAAATTCTGTCTTTTGCGCCCGGTTCCGTGATAGAATTAGAAAAAATGGCAGGAGAGCCTGTGGACGTTTTAGTCAACGGGAAACCCATTGCCAAGGGTGAAGTCGTGGTAATCGACGAGAACTTCGGTGTTCGAGTTACCGAGATCCTCAACATGGGTGGGAAGATCCAAACGATCAGCTCGTAATGAACGAGACTGTTTTGAAGTAGGAGAGGAACAGGAGGGGCATAATGGCGACGGTTCTTATCGTTGATGACGCAGCTTTTATGAGGATGATGTTGAAGGATATCCTCACCAAGAACGGTTTTGAGGTTGTCGGAGAGGCAGAAAACGGTCAGGTAGCTGTGTCCATGTATAAGGAAACGACTCCCGACATCGTGACTATGGATATAACCATGCCCGAGATGAATGGAATTGAGGCGGTGAAGGCCATCAAGTCCGTCAATCCGGATTGTCGGGTGGTTATGGTAAGTGCCATGGGTCAGCAGTCTATGGTAATTGAGGCTATCCAGGCAGGGGCGAAGGATTTCATAGTGAAGCCTTTCCAGCCGGATAGGGTTGTTGATGCTCTCAATAAGGTTCTGGGGTGATTGGAAGGTCCTTTCCTTGTTTGCTAAGCCTCGGCTCTCGTCGGCGTGGATAAGTGTAGTCGTTTTTATTTTATGCTGTGGTCCGGCTTGGGCGGCAGACGGTTCCTTGTCTTTGAGGGCATATTTGACAAAGGTCCTTTTGGGCGTAGTCCTTCTTGGATGTGTTGGCTTTCTCCTCGTTCGCTGGGGGCCTAAGCGTTTTCGGGCTTCGGGGAATGGACTGGAGGTCTTGACGTCTCTGTCCTTGGGCAGAGGCGTTCTTTATGTGGTTCGTTGTGGCTCCGAGGTGATCCTGCTTGGAGAAAGCAGGGGTGGTTTGATCATGCTTCGGCGTTATCCGCTGTCTCAATGGGAGCAATCTCATGAATCGACGGATTCTGCTCTGTAGTTTTTTGTTCCTGATCTGTGTCGGATTCGTCTCCGATGCCTGGGCTCAGCCGACGCTGCCTGTCCCTCCGGCTTCCGTAATAAAAGCGACCGTGCAGGGAGCTACGGCTCCCAGGGATGTCTCAACTACGCTTCAGATCGTGGCGCTTCTCACGATCCTCAGTGTGGCTCCTGCGATTTTGCTCATGGTAACCTGTTTTACCAGACTGATCGTGGTTTTGGGGTTCGTTCGACGGGCTCTTGGTTTGCAACAGACGCCGCCCAATCAGGTGATCGTGACGTTAGCTCTGTTTTTGTCCCTGTACATCATGGCCCCGACCTGGGAGCAGATGTACACGCAAGGTCTGGTGCCCTATATGAACGAAAAAATAGGAACAGCTGAGGCCTGGGAACGGTCGATCACTCCTCTGCGTACGTTTATGCTCGCTCAGACACGGGAGGAGGAACTCTCTCTCATGGTCTCCATGTCTGGGATGAAGCGTCCAGAGAATGCAGGTGATATTCCGAACCAGATTTTGCTGCCTGCTTTTATGCTGAGCGAGCTTAAGTCGGCGTTTCAGATGGGAATCGTGATATTCATTCCATTCATCGTTGTCGATATGATTATCGCAAGTGTCCTCATGAGCATGGGGATGATCATGCTTCCACCTATGATGATCTCTTTGCCTTTCAAAATTTTGTTGTTTATCATGGCCGATGGATGGGATCTCGTTGTCGTCAGCCTCATTCGGAGCTTCCAGTGACCGTAGAGGGATGAGGGGAGGTGAGGCTGTGGAGATCCTCAGCGTCAATGATATGCTGGTCCAGGCCATCAAGGTTTCCCTGATGGCCTCGCTCCCAATCCTCATCGTGGCTATGATCGTCGGTCTTATCGTCGGTATTTTGCAGACGGCTACGTCCATTCAGGAGCAGACGCTCTCTTTTGTTCCGAAGATCGTGGCTATCATGACGGCCTTGCTTTTGATGGGACCATGGATGTTTGGAGTGGTGGGCCAGTTGGCTCGGGATTTGCTGGGACAACTTGATCGGTTTGTCAGGTGATGGGGGCCATGATGGACTATGATGGGCTTTCTCAAATCCTGCCGCTGTATTTTTTGGTGTCCATGCGGTTTCTCGGTATGCTGTTCACCGCCCCTGTTTTCCTGGCGTCATCGGTACCGGCTCCTTTTCTCTTTTGGCTCTCGTTTTTTTTAACGGCTGTGACGGTCCCTCTGTTGCGTGGGGCTATGCTGCCGTCGCTTCTTTTTTCTGGCGTTCTGCCTCTGTTTCTTGCTATGGGGCGGGAGCTTCTTGCCGGTGGATTTATAGGTTTTGTCGCTTCGGCTCCTTTTTATGCTCTTCAGGTTTCTGGTCGTATGATCGGAACCCGAATGGGGCTGGCTATGGTCAACGTCCTTGATCCCATCACCCAGAATCAAAGCTCAATCGTGGGTCAGCTCCAACTTTTGGTGGGCTTATGGTTTTTCCTCTACTGGAACGGGCATCTGCTTCTGGTTCGGACCTTGATAGAGAGTTTTCGTCTTTTACCCGCAGGGGGGGGCCATCTGTGGGTATCCTCCGATCTGGAACTTCCCCAGTGGTTAGGGCGGATATTCGTTATTGCCTTTAAGTTTTCAATCCCCTTCTATGGTGCGTTGCTTTTGGCCGATATTGGTCTGGGTTTTTTGGCCCGGACGGTTCCTCAGATGAACGTCTTTATCTTGGGGCTCCCTCTGAAGGTCGGGTTGGGACTGTTTCTTTTGATGGTACTCCTTCCCGTGGTGGTCGAGCTTGTTCATGGCCAGATTGAGCCTTTTTTAAGGATGGCACTTGGTAACCTGTCGGGATGGCTGTGACGTTTTTTCTCAATCTTCAGTTTTTTGCCGAGGAAAAAACTGAGCCGGCAACTCCTCGAAAACGCCGTAAGGAACGTGAAGAGGGGCGGGTGGCCAAGAGTCAGGATCTGGGTGCTGCTACGGTTATCGTTGCTGGGTTGCTTATGATGGTTCTCTTCGGTGGGTGGATTTTTGGCCATATTTCCACTCTTACGGAGGATCTGATTACCTTTATGGGGGACGAGGCTCTCTGGCAGGATGGATGGTTCGACGCCATTGCCCATCGCTGTGTCGATGCTTTTGCTTTGGCGATTGTCCCCGTGAGTTTAGCTTGTTTTGTGATGGCTTTGGCCGTTTCGGTGGCCCAGGTGGGGTTTACCATGACCTCTAAGCCTTTGATCCCCAAGATGGATCGGTTCAATCCTGTATCGGGGTTGAAGAAGGTCATATCGCTTCGATCTCTTGTGGAGCTCGTGAAGGGGCTTCTGAAGGCTCTGGTTTTGGCGTTGATGCTCTATGCTGCCCTTCGAGGTGATCTAAGGGATCTGGTTCAGGCAATACACTATCCCCTGTATCCCGCAACGTCCCTTTTGTTGTGGCGACTGTGGTTTCTGAGCTTGAAGATGACACTTTTGCTCCTGGTGATTGCCGTCTTCGACTGGTCCTATCAAAAATGGGAGTTCGAGAAAAATATCCGGATGAGCAAGCAGGAGATAAAAGAGGAGTATAAGCAGATGGAGGGCGACCCCCTCATCAGGCAAAAAATTCGCCAGAAACAGCGAGAGATGGCTCGCCGTCGAATGATGGCCGATGTTCCCAAATCCGATGTGGTTATCACAAACCCGACGACCTTGGCGATAGCTCTCCAATATGACCGGGGGAAGATGAGCGCTCCGGTTGTTCTGGCAAAGGGGAAGGGGTTCGTTGCCCGTCGGATCAAGGAGATCGCACGAGAGCATGGGGTCCCGTTGGTGGAAAATAAGCCTCTCGCGTGGGCTCTTTTCGAGGGAGTCGAGGTTGGTGACTCCATCCCCGAAAATCTGTATCGAGGGGTAGCCGAAGTTTTAGCTTTTATCTATGGCTTAAAGAAGAAATTAGATCATTAAAATCCTAGATGCTAGGGCTTTTTTCGGTACAGTGCCGGGATAATGGCTTTTCAGCGATAGTACGGGAGGACTTGACAATGGCAGAAGAGCGGGTCTCTGTAATCGAGAGGATGCTTCGATTTTCAGACGTGGGCATAGCGATGCTGATGGTCTTGGTCGTTGTCATGATGATTATTCCTCTGCCCACGTGGTTGCTTGATGTTCTTCTGACGCTGAATATAACGTTTGGTGTTGTCGTGTTGCTCGTGACTTTTTATGTCAACCAGGCCTTGGAGATATCCTCGTTTCCGTCGATTTTGTTGATTGTCACCCTGTTTCGACTGGCTCTGAATGTCTCTACAACTCGTCTGATTCTCCTCAAGGGATACGCAGGAAGTATTATCTCTTCGTTTGGAAATTTTGTTGTTGGGGGGAATTACGTTGTGGGTGCTGTGGTATTTCTCATCTTGGTGATTATTCAGTTTTTGGTGATCACCAAGGGGGCTGAGCGAGTGGCCGAGGTGGCTGCTCGTTTTACCTTGGATGCCATGCCGGGAAAGCAGATGGCCATCGACGCTGACTTGAACGCTGGTCTTATTGATGAGCTGGGAGCCAAGGAACGTCGACGTACGATCCAACGAGAGGCCGATTTTTATGGAGCTATGGATGGTGCCTCCAAATTTGTCAAAGGAGACGCCATCGCTGGGTTGATCATCACGATTATAAATATCCTGGGGGGGTTGGCCATTGGTGTTTTTCAGCGAAATATGTCTCTGGCGCAGGCTGCGGGAGTTTATAGTCTACTGACCGTCGGCGACGGTTTGGTGTCCCAGATTCCCGCTCTGTTGTTTTCTACGGCTACAGGTATCATCGTGACCAGAGCCGCCGGAGATTCCAGTTTGGGGCGGGATGTTTTTTCGTCCTTCACCCGATATCCTCGTCCGCTGATGATCGGTACGGCCCTTTTGTTCGGGTTTGCCTTGGTACCGGGGTTGCCTACGTTTCCCTTTTTGATGCTTGGAGCTTTCCTTGCCCTTATGGCCTACGGAGTGTACAGAGAGGCCGTCACTCAAGAGGCTTCTGCGGGAGGGCGGGGTGTTGAAAGCGATGTGCCCGGAGAGGTGGCGCATGATGAAGAGGGGGGAAGAGGCCCGACGTCACCGGAGGAGGTCATGAGGCTTTTGGCGGTGGACCCTATGGAGATGGAGATCGGGTATGCAGTGATCCCCCTGGTGGACCCCTCTCAGGGGGGTGATATGCTGGATCGTATTAGCACCATACGAAAGCAGATGGCTATGGATATGGGGTTAGTCGTTCCGTCCATACGAATCAGGGATAACATTCAGCTGAAGCCCACCGAGTACCTCATCAGGGTCAAGGGGGCTTTGGAAGGTCAGGGTGAGCTCATGCCCGAGCATTACTTGGCCATGGATACGGGGAATGTCTCTGATGAGGTCGTTGGGGTGCCGACCACAGAACCGGCTTTTGGTCTTCCTGCTTTGTGGATTTCTCCAGAGCTTCGTGATCGAGCTGAAGCTGGAGGGTATACTGTGGTGGATGCTCCGTCTGTTTTGGCAACTCACCTGTCCGAGATTATCAAAGCCCATGGTGCCGACTTGATCACCCGTCAGGAAGTTCAAAAGCTTGCGGAGATGGTCAAGGAGAATAACGCCGCTGTGGTGGATGAGATGCTCGGGGTTCTGGGACTTGGCGATATACAAAAAGTTCTTCAGAATCTGGTATCAGAGCAGATTCCCATTCGGGATCTTGTGACGGTGTTTGAGACTTTGGCCGATTACGGTCGTTTGTCCTCTTCTGTGGATTATCTCACCGAGCGGGTTCGGGAGAGTCTGGCCCGGATCATCTCCCTCAGGCTGAAAGAAGATGACGTCATTACGGTGATGACGCTGTCTCCTACGTGGGAGCAGAAGATTCGAGATGCTTTGGATGGCGATTTGGTGAAGGGCTGGCGACTGAATATGGATTCTCGGGATATATCCAAACTGGTTGCTGCCGTGTCGGCCAAGTCGGAGGATGTTATCCTTCGAGGAGGGGCGCCTATCCTTTTGGTGAGTCCTGATGTCCGATTAATCGTTCGTCGGCTTCTGGAATCGTCGTTGCCGAGTCTTTTAGTTGTATCCTATAATGAAATAACCCAGGGTATCGATATCCAGTCGTTAGGGATGGTGGAGTGAACATGAGGGTAACTCAGCAGATTACCTACGAAGCCAAGGACAACGCAGAGGCGATTCGTATCGCCTCTGACCGTTTGGGTCGGGACGCAGTCATCCTCTCAACTCATACTGTGAGCAAGGGGGGCTTCTTGGGCTTTTTTGCTAAATCAGCTCTGATGGTGACTGCGGGCCTTCTGGAAGAAGATGTGCCACCTCCTGCTGCACAAAAAGGGGTCAGCGGTCATATCCAGGCTTTTCAGCGGCTTTTGGATGACCGGCAGAGGATTTTTTTGCCTTCACCACAGGACGACTCTGGGGTTGTCGAGGCGACGACATCGCATCGCTCCGATGAACAGGACCTTCTTGAACTCTCTGCAAACAGCACTGCTTTATCTCGCCCTGCTGTGTTATCGCAAAAAGTGGCTCAGGCATATGGAAAAACCGGGAGTGATGCCTCACGCGAGGCCAGTCTGTTTCAGGATGTGGAACAAATTCAGAAAACGTTGGCTATGGTCCTTGAAAGGCTTGATCAAGACCAGGAGCCTTCGTTGACCCAATCGTCTGGGCCGTTGTCCACTGTTGACGAAAAAAATCTCGATGAAGAGGACGTTTCCCATTGGCGGGATCAACTTATAGATGCCGAGATGACCGTCCCCTTTGTGGATGATCTCCTATCCCGGTTTCGTGCGGAGGCGAACGGTCGTGAGTTTTTGCCGTGGCTTCAATCTTTGATCAAGACTCCCTATGTTTCTGTCGCTGATGCTCTGGGTGGAGGGCGCGTTATGTTTATCGGTCCCACTGGTGTGGGAAAGACAACGACAATAGCCAAGTTGGCAGCTGTGAACGCTCTCTGGGAAGAGCGTCGTGTCTTTTTGGTTACAGCCGATACGTATCGAATCGCTGCGGTGGAACAACTGCGAACGTACGCCAAGATTTTGGGGGTCCCCGTAGAGGTTGTTTTCGAGGCTGAAGATCTGAAAAAAATCCGGGAGAAGCCTGGTGCTGATCTTATTTTGCTTGATACGGCGGGACGCAGTCAGAAGGATGTTCATCGAAGCGACGAGTTGTGTTCTCTGTATGAGGCTTTTTCTCCTGAAAGTGTTCATTTGCTTTTGTCTGCGAATGCAAAATATAGAGATATGCTCAACGTGGTGAAAGGAATGAACCATATTCCCATCACCAGTTTGGTTTTTACCAAGCTCGATGAGACCGTCAGCCTTGGTCCTGTTTTGGAGCTTGCGTTGAGTTTTCAGCTTCCCCTATCCTTTTTTGCCGTTGGGCAGAATGTACCTAACGATATAGAAGTAGCCTCGTCGTCCAGATTGTTGGAGATGGCTCTTGACGGGGGCTTTCATGTCTGATGTTCGTCCGACAGAGGTGATGGATCAGGCGGCAGATTTACGTCATCTCGTGTCGTCTATTTCAAAAAAGTCACCAGTCAGTTGTTCCAGGGCTTTACGTACTATCGCTGTGGTTGGAGGAAAGGGCGGAGTCGGTAAAAGTAACCTCTCAGCTAACGTCGCCATTGCTTTGGCTCAGGCAGGACAAAAGGTGGCTTTGTTCGACGGGGATATGGGGTTGGCCAATGTTGATATACTTTTTGGTGTTCACCCGCCCTGTAACCTGATACACTTGATCCGAGGCGAACGATCAATTCAAGAAATTATGTTCGATTTGGGAGAAGGTTTGTCTTTGATACCGGGAGGTTCGGGTGTCGAAGAATTGGCTAATATGGAAGAGCCTGAGCGAGATCGCCTTATTAACCAGTTGAGTGATTTAGAGTCCTTGGTGGATGTAGTGGTAGTCGACACCGGAGCAGGAATCCATAAAAATGTCCTGGCTTTTGCCTCTGCAGCCGATACAGTTGTCTTGGTGACAACTCCAGAGCCCACCTCTATCCGAGATGGGTATAGCCTTTTGAAGGCTTTGGTGCTTGCCTCAATGGGGAAGCTGGATGTTCAACTTGTAGTCAACATGACTTCATCGGATAAGGAGGCCCAGTCGGTCGCAAGCAGGATTTGTTTCGTTGCCGACCAGTTCCTCCGGCTTAATGTTGGCTACGCTGGTTTTGTGGTATCAGATCCTAGAATTCCTGAAGCCGTCTGTGCCCGTAGCCCCTTGCTTCGCTGTTCTCCTCATTCTCCTGCAGCTCAGTGTTTCCGTAAGGTGGCTTCCCAGCTTGTCGAAGGCGGTGTATACAAGAAGTCCCCCTCACACCGTGGTTTGAAGGGCTTTTTTTCCAGACTTTCCCGTCTCTGGGGAGCGGATATGGAGAGAGGTAGACCGTGAACTTAAACGCTCTGCTGAAGATGTCCCCCGATTTTATCGGATCCAAAGTGATGGTTGCTGTCATTAGCGGTCTCTACAAGGGGGAATACCCATCCCGTCTTGAGGATGCTTTGGACGACATCTGGAAATTGGCTCATCCACTTTTGAGTGGAGCTCTGGTTCCCTTTTACAAGGGGGTTGAGGTCCAGTTGTCTGTTCATGTAGCTGGAATCGTGTGTCATGTAACTGGGATAGTTATGGGGACCGTAAGAGATGGACTCGTACCTCTTTTGTTGGTTCGTTTGGTGGGAGATGTAGAGAGGGTCCAGCGTCGCCGTTTTTTTCGGGTTCCCTGTGCTCTTGAGGTAGATATAAATCTCTTGAAACCTCCGCAAGAAGTTCTGTCGTCTTCATGGACCAAAGCCGTTATTTGCGACCTGAGTCTCGGGGGAGTTCGGCTTATTGTGAAAGACGAAGCTTTATACGCAAGGGGTGATAGAGTTCTCCTGCGATTCTCCGTGAATGATGAGTCTCTGTTTCTTCCTGCTCACATTCTCTCTAAGCGACGCAACAGCGACCAGGTGGATACGTCTTTAGGAGTTGGATATGACTTTTTGCCCGGGATGGTAGAGAAATTTCTTGGGAAGTTTATCCGAAAGAGGGATTTAGCCCTCCGTAACGAGATGCGTTGATAGAGGAAAGGGGGGAGGGGATGAACGATATAAAAATTTTGGTCGTGGACGATTCATCTTTTATGAGAAAGATCATCAGCAACATCCTGGAAGAGCTTCCTGAACTTACGGTGGTAGCGACGGCCAGGGATGGCATTGATGCCCTGAGCAAGATAGAGTTCTATCACCCCGATGTGGTCACTTTGGATGTCGATATGCCCAGGATGAACGGCATCGACACCCTGAAGGAGATTATGTTTCGGTTTCCTCTTCCTGTGGTGATGGTGAGCAGTCTCACCAAGGATGGTGCGGCCGTTACCATGAAAGCTTTGTCCATGGGAGCTGTCGATTTTGTGTCCAAGCCCTCGGGCGCCATCTCCCTGAATATGCAAGAGGTGGATGCCGAACTTCGTACAAAGGTCTTGGCAGCTGCCCTTGCTCAGTCGACGGTACCAGGCAGGCCGTTTACGACGACTCGTATTCAAAAAGATACTTCCAGGCAGGTCCAGAAAACGGTAAGGCCAGTAAAATCAGGCATCCGGCCTCGATTGGTCTGTATCGCATCCTCTACAGGAGGGCCTCAGGCCCTTCAAAAGTTGTTAACGCTCCTCCCAAGTACGTTTCCCTTGCCTGTGGTGATCGCTCAGCATATGCCTAAAGGCTTTACTGCGTCTTTTGCATCTCACTTAAACGATCTCTGTGCTCTGCATGTCGTAGAGGGATACGAGGGATTGCCCCTCCAGCCTGGGATGGTCGTAATTGCCCCTGGAGGTTTTCATATGATAGTAAAGGGAGAGAAGAATTCTCCTGTGATAGGTCTCTCCGATGCCCCGCCCCTCCTGTCGGTGAAACCATCAGCCAATATTCTGTTTCTCAGCGTGGCTGACGTTGTTGGTGGGGACGCTGTGGCGGTGATCCTCACAGGCATGGGACGAGACGGCACTGATGGGGCTCAAGCTCTGATCTCGAAAGGAGCATATGTTTTTGGTGAGTCTCCTGAGAGCTGTGTTATATACGGTATGCCTAAGGCTGCTATGGAGGCGGGGGTTGTTAATGAGCAACTCCCTTTACAGAATATTGCCGAAGCCTTGAATCGCTTCGTAAGAGAAAACCGATAGAATTGAGGAGATGATAGGACATGTCGACCGATATGAGTCAGTATTTGGGAGCTTACCTTGACGAGGCGACCGAGAACCTACAACACCTGAACGACCTGATCCTCGCGGTTGAACAAGATCGGCAGGGCAGGGAAACCATCGATGAGATTTTCAGAACGGCCCATACACTTAAAGGTATGTCGGCTACGATGGGTTTCCATCATATGGCCGAGTTGACCCATGCCTTGGAGGACAGGTTTTCAACGGTGCGGAGCGGTGATGAGGAACTGACCGACGACGACATTGATCATCTCTTTCAAAGCCTTGATCTGATGCAGGTTATGGTGGATTCTATCCGGGATGGTGGATCTGACCAGGATACGGATATATCCTCTTTGGTCGAACAGCTTCGGGATGAGCCCGAGGCGTCAGAGCCAAAGGATCGTGCTGCCGAATCGTCTGTCTCCGATCAGGAGAAGGGGTGGATTGCCGATGCTGTCAAGATGGGCCTGGCTGTCCATCAGGTTACGGTAACTCTCGTAAAAGACTGTCTCCTTAAAGCAGCTCGAGCCTACATGGTCATTAATCGACTAGATGAGATGGGTGAAATAATCAAGGTCGAGCCTCCTGTAGAAGAGCTGGAGAAAGAGGCGTTCGAGCAGTCGTTTTGTGTTTATATCGGTACCAAGGACGAGGCTGATGTTGTTCATGACGCTGTCATGTCGATCAGTGATGTCGCTGAGACCGTTGTCGTTATGTTAGATAAGGATGGCAACGTCGCTCCTGTCACATCTGGTCAACCCTTGGATACTCCTTCTAAAGCTCCCGTTAAGGCTGCCGAGGCTCCATCATCGGTTTCCTCTCAAACGCCTGAAAAAACGACGAAGCAGCCTTCGGCACAGCCCAGGGTCAAGAAGGCGTCGCAGACCGTTCGGGTCGACATCGGCAGGTTGGATAGTCTGATGAATCTGGTTGGCGAGCTCGTTATAGGAAAGGCTCGGATTGAGCGTCTGGTTTTGGAATCAAAACTGCGTGAGTTCGATGAGCCTTTGTCTCAATTGGGGCGAATTTCTGGGGATATTCAGGAATTGGTTACCAAGCTTCGAATGGTGCCCGTCTCCTATATTTTTGATCGTTTTCCTCGACTTATTCGGGATATCTCCAAATCCCTGGGTAAAGATGTGGAGTTGGTTATTGAGGGACAGGAGACCGAGCTTGATCGGACGGTGATCGACGAGATTGGTGACCCGATGGTTCATCTTATTCGGAACGCCGTCGATCACGGTATTGAGACCCCCGAAATTCGGAAAAAGGCTGGTAAACGAGCCCAAGGAACGATCAAGATCGCTGCCTATCAGGAGGGAAACAGCGTCATCATCGAGGTCGCCGACGATGGCAAGGGGATTGATCCCGTTGCAGTGGGCGTTAAGGCCGTCGAGAGAGGGCTGGTGACCGAGGAAGCTCTTCAGGAAATGTCCGATGACGAGATTATCCAGTTCGTTTTTCTTCCCGGTTTCAGCATGGCACAGGAGGTCACCGATCTTTCTGGTCGGGGTGTCGGTATGGATGCCGTTAAGCGAAAGGTTGAATCTTTGGGAGGGCAGTTCGAGGTTAGATCCAAGGTCGGCGAGGGCTCCAATATCTATATTCGTTTGCCTCTGACTCTAGCCATTGTACTGGCTCTCCTTGTGCGAGTTGGTGATGAAATATATGCTATTCCGCTGGAGAATGTGGACGAGACAATCTTGGTCCGTGAAGACGACATGAAGCGGATGCATGGCCGTCCCGTAACGTTGCTTCGGGGCGAGGTCCTTACTCTGGGTGATTTAGCTTCCACTTTGGATACACCTCGTGGGAATGAGGAACGAACCGAGTATCCCGTGGTGGTCGTCAGGGCCGGCAGGAATAAGATCGGTTTTGTTGTGGATGCTCTCGTGGGGCAGCAGGAGATCGTCATCAAGTCTTTGGGGAAATTGCTTGCCAAGAGCAAGGGAATTGCTGGGGCGACTATCTTAGGAGATGGGAATGTGGCTCTCATTTTAGACGTAGCTTCGCTTCATGTAAAAGTCTAGGAGTCGGAGGGAAATATGGAATATACTGACTTCAGTTCGTTGCATTTGGACGCTATCAGGGAAATTGTCAATATCGGCGCAGGGAACGCTGCCACGGCTTTGTCCGATATGTTGGGGCAATCCATTGATATGGGGGTCCCTAACGCGGATATTGTCTCTATTTATGACGTATCCGAGTATTTTGGTTCCCCTGAAAAATTTGCGGCGGCTATCTACACACACGGAGAAGGAGCGTTCCCTTGTAATCTTATATTCATTCAAGATGAAGAGATGATCCAAAAACTTGTCGATGCCGTATTCATGGCCAGGATGAATACAACTGGCCGAGAGTTTCCCGAAGAGATGCGAGACAGCTGCTTGGCTGAATTGGGTAATATCGTGCTGAGTTCTTTTTTAAACGCTGTAAGCGGAATGATTGGTGCCGATCCTATCAGTATCTCGGTTCCTGGTGTCGCTCATGATATGCTGGGGGCAATCCTCCAGTTTGTGGCGGTGATCTTTGCTCAAACAGGAGAGCACGCTTTGTTAATGAACACAACTCTGCAGCTGGATGGAGTTGACTCGAAGTTGAAGGGGAATATCATGATTGTTCCCGAACCTGGGGCTTTGGAGATCTTATTGTCCAAGTTGGGGGTGCTCTGATGGGCAAGGGGCAGCATGTCGGCATGGCCGACGCCATCTTGGTAAAGCACCCGGGAAAGCTCGTTTCTTTGGGGCTGGGATCTTGTATTGGCTTGGTGCTCTACGATGAGGTTGCCAAGATTGCAGCAATGGCTCATATTATGTTGCCAGAGAGCCGGGAGGGTAAGGATAATCCCAAGCCTGGAAAGTTTGCTGATACGGCGGTTCCTCTGCTTCTTGATATGCTCCTGAAGGCTGGAGCTAAGCGGGATCGAATCAAGGCAAAAATGGCAGGAGGGGCTCAAATGTTCAATGTTCCGGGCTCCAAGTCAGGATTTTTGGCCGTAGGGTCACGGAATTCTGAGGAGACGGAGAAGCAGTTGGCAAAATCCGGTATTAAACTTGTTGCCTCAGATACGGGAGGGAACAAGGGGCGAAGTGTGGAGTTCTCTACGGACAACTGGGTGCTCGAGATCAAGACGCTGGGTACGGGTAAACAGGGTATCTGATCTTACTTAGGGCGAAGGAGGAGGATGGCCTATGCCCTCCAGAGAGGATCAGCGTTTATGGGCTGCATATCGTTCGAATCCATCGTATAAGGATGCCGTTGTCCATCGGTATCTTCCTTTAGTAAAGTATGTCGTTGCCCGTATGACGGTTACTCCTCCTCCAGGGCTCGACTACGAGGACCTGATCAGTTTTGGTGTTATGGGGCTTTTGAATGCTATAGATCGTTTTGATCCCAATCGGGGATGTACCTTTCAAACCTATGCGGTTCCCAGAATTAGAGGAGCCGTTTTGGATGAGTTAAGAAAGTGTGACTGGTTTTCCAGGACCGGTCGGGAAAAAGTTCACAGACTGGAGCGAGCCATGGAGGTGCTTCTTCTTTCGGGGCAGCCTATCGACGACAAAACCTTAAAAGAAGAATTAGGTGTTGATGATAAAGCTTATAGGGAGATGCTCCAGTTGGCGTCCCGGGGTTTTTTGCTCTCCTTGGATGAAATGATGGCCTTGGATGAGGGAGACGTAAGCAAGGCGGATCTCCTCTCGGCTCCTGATCCATCGGCTCAGGAGCTTTTGGAGAACCAGGAAGAGGTCAACCGAGTCGTGGAGGCTTTAGAGCTTTTGTCGAGTCGGGAGCAGTCGGTGATGTCTATGTATTATATTGAAGATATGACTCTTAAGGAAATTGGCCTGGTCCTGGGGGTGACGGAGTCCAGGGTGTCTCAAATTCACGGTAAGGCGATGTCCACGCTGCGGACTTTGTTACGGTGTGACGAAGGGTAACGGATCAGAGAGATTCGGAGGTGGGCTATGTCTGAGGCTATAACGATTGAGATAAACGAAAACGGTGTTTTCCTTTCTGTCCCCGAGGGAACTCTTCTTGAGGATGCGTTGGCTGCTTTGTCTGAGCGTAATATCCAGGAGCTTGATGAGGCTGCGGTGAGATTGGCTGTGCAGGCTCCAGGGGAGTTACGGTGTGTTGCTCCTGTTCAGGAGGATCGTCCAGCTCGGATTCATATCGATATCCCCAGAAATTCCCTCTGTGTTCGTATGGCCATTGATCCGCCTGTGGGGAATGGAAACTGGCCTCAGTTGAAAGACCTTAAAGTGGCCTTGAGAGCCAAGAATGTCGTCTACGGCGTGGATGAGGACGCTCTCAAAAAACTCTTGGAGCACCGAATCGCCAACGAATGGCTTGAGGTGGCACGAGGGGTTTCAGCGGTGAATGGTCAAAACGGTGAAATCAACTATGAGGTGGAGTTGGGCAGTAACCGTCCCCTGTCCCAGGACGGTGAGGGAAAGGTAGATCTGAAGGAACTTTCCTCGATAACCATTGTTGAGAAGGGGCAGATGTTAGCTACCCGAACTCCAGCGACCGAGGGACGCGACGGCATTGATATTTATGGCAAGACCCTTAAGGCAAAGAGCGGAAAGGATCGAAAATTACCCGCTGGTAAGGGAACTGTTTCGTCTGAAGACGGCATGACCTTATACGCCGAGCATGACGGGCATCTTGTGCTTCGAGGGAACCTTCTGGAAGTTCTGGCCGTCTATACCGTTTCGGGTGACGTTGATTACAGTGTTGGAAATATCCATTTTATCGGCGCTGTCGAGATCCAGGGAGCTGTTCGGGATGGATTTGAGGTGCGGACCAGCGGTGATATCGTTGTTGGAGGAGTTGTCGAGGGGGCCGTCATTGAGACCGAGACTAATCTAAACGTGAAAGTCGGGATCACCGCTTCTGGCAAGGGTGCAATCCGAGCTGGTGGGGGTATCACGGCGGGCTACGTCGACAAAGCAATCATTCATGCCGGAGAGGATGTTCGGGTCAAGGATGCCATCATGCATAGCCACGTATCCGCAGGGAAGTCGATCCTCTTGGGTGTTCAGGGAGGAAAGGGACAGATCGTAGGCGGGCAAATTCAGTCTGGTTTGTCCGTCCGATGTGTGACTTTGGGGAGTTCTATGGGGACCAGGACGGAGGTCCATGTAGGAGTGCCCCCGCAATTGGCGGAAAGAAGGTCGGAGCTGACCTCCTGGCTAAACGAGAACAAGTCTAAACTCCAACAGATCGATAGCAATGTCGAGTTTCTCAAAAAACTAGAGCAAGCAGGAAAGATTGATGTCGAGAAGCGGACCATCCTTTTAAAGCTTACCAAGGGTGGTTTTCAGATTCGATCAGCCATCGAACAATATACTCGGGAACTGGAGGATATCGAATCCAAATTGGAAGAGAGTCGTTCGAATTCCAGGGTTCACGTTCGGGATATATGCTATCCAGGGGTCATCATCACCATGCGAGGCATAACCTACAAGGTCAGGGAAGAAATGCGGCACATCACCTTTTGTTACGATAGGGGAGAGATTCAGCCCCGTCCCTATGAATCCTTGTGAGGTCTCTTTCATGATCAATCCTATCGATCACCAGCTTTCTATGTGGAAACTGGAGCAAAACGCCCAAAACCTCAGGGATCCTGGCTCATCGGCCCAACAAGCCCTTCAGTCTGAGGATGCACTTCGTGAAGCGGAACGACGAGATATATCGGTCCAGCGAAACGATGAGTCTCATGAATCTCAGCGTTTGGGGGTCGGGGAAAGGGATGCTCGTCAAGGGCGTCGAGAAGGCCGAAAGAAAGAGGCCAAGACAGAGCATGACGATGACGACGAGAACTCGGCGGCGGCTGAGAGAGGAGGCCTTGATCTCTATGCCTGAGGCCCCTCATCTGGGATATGTCCAAGTTGTTTCTGAGGCTGGAGCTTTTCGGGGTGCTCTGTTGGTCGTGGATTGCCGGGGTATCCCTCTGGATTTCAGGTATACCGATCCGGTGTCACCCACAAAGCTTGAGAGGGTACTCTACGGTGATGCCTTGGAAGTTTATATTCAAGAGGACGTGATTTTGGGCAGTCTCTTGGGGGCTGTAGAGGAGAAACCCGACCTCTGGATCTGTCAGGATCGTCATCTTCTAGCCCCTCTGGGCCATAGGGCCAAAAAACTTTCTATAGTCATGGAGACCACATCGAGAACGCCTCTTGAGAAAGCTGGGGCGACAACTCCTCTGCCGGAGGAGAATGTCTACCTGGTTCAGACCGATCTCATGGGGCCTCCTTGTAGGGTGACCACGCTTAAAAGTGGGGAGCTTGAGAGAGTCTCTCCCATTTTGGTTGATGCTGCCTCCACCATGGAACTTCTGGAGCCTTTTGTGCGAATCACTAAAGCCCTGGACGTCCTGGACTGATTCTTATGGATCTGTACTCTCTCAGGGAGAAGCTACGGCGACTTTTTTGGGGGCGGATACGGGTACACAGGTTTGTTCCTGGTCATGATCGAGACAAGCTTGTTGTGATCTATACTCTCAGGAAAGCTCAGGTGCGTTCTCTTCGAAGCCCCGTGACGGTCGATGCCTCTCGCTGTCTTCAGTGGAAGCGAATGCTTCCTCAGGGGCGGCGGTTTGATTTGTTCATCTCTCCTCCGCCTACCCAGGGCGGTCGAATGACCTTATCGATCCAGACTCAGGTAACACAGGGTCTCTCTCTTTCATCTCACGTGTCCGTTCGGGATGATCTCAAGAAAATTATGATTTTCCCCCAGAGACGAGTCAATCGGATTCCTTTTTTAAAGGATCGTCGCCCTAAGGACATTATGGCTCTGTATTACCCTATAGTTAAAGAGTGTCTCTCTAGAACTACTCTTGAAAAAGAGAGCGGAGCACTCTTTATCTGGTATAATCCAAGCTGTCGAGAGCGGTCTTCCAGGATATTGTGTCTTGTTCCCGATCCAGGGAAACGACCGCCTTTGATGTGGAAATGGCTGTGACGATTGAACGTTTAGAGCACGTACGTATATTTTAGGACCTGATCGAAAGGAGCCCCTTAGGGAAACGTGATGGAAGAGAAGAAAAACATAAGAGAAGAGACATCTGTAAGCCCCGGAGATGTGGTCACAGGAGTTGTGGCCCAGGTGATGCCCTATGGTGCCTTTGTTCGTCTGGCATCGGGACAGAGAGCGATGGTTCACATATCTCAGCTGTCTCATAACTTCATTAAAAACGTCTCCGATGTGGTCACTGTTGACCAGGAGATCACGGCCAAGGTCATCAAGGTCGATGATAAGGGGCGAATAGACCTATCTGTCAAGGCTATGTCAGAACCGCCTGTGCGCCCCTCTCGATCGTCTTTTCGTAAATCTGGTGGTCCATCATCGGGTGGCTTCTCTCGAGACGGTGTTCCGAGGACCCCCGAGGAGGATTTCGAGAAAAAACTTTCCACCTTTATGAAACGAAGCGATGAAAAAATTGCGTCGCTGAATAGTTCTAAATCTGGCGGTCGGGGTGGTCGGAAAAAGGGCGGGAGGTAATCTGATGTCTCGAAGGTCCCTGGGCCCTAAGGACCTTCGAATCGTTCTCGATCAGATGACGGGGCGGCGGTTCGATCCTTCCTGTGCTGTCGCTGTCGCCTGTCGTTGTCCTTGGGGCGCTCCTCAGGTTTTGCTTTGCCACCCTCTTCGGAAAGGGTGGCCTTTTCCTACCTCATTTTGGCTCTCCTGTCCGTGGCTGATCCGGGCGATTGGAACCATTGAGTCGAACCAGGGAGTCTCTCGGTTGGAAAAACATCTGATAACTCGTTTTCGAGAGTGGCGGCAATATCAGATGGACCATGGGAGTCTTCGACTCATGCTTTTGAATAGGGCAGAACGTCGTTTTCTTCGGCTTCACCGCCGATCGGTGTGGAGTGTTCTTCGAAGCGGCGGTGTGGGAGGCGTTCGGTATCTCAGGTCCAAGGAGCCGACGGTCAAGTGTCTCCATCTTCAAGTCGCATCGTGGCTTGCCCTCGGAGATCATCCCGGTGAGGACTGGTTGACTCAAGAGGTGAGTCCCCTGTCTTGTCCCGATGGTCGATGTGTGTGTTGACCGAATAAACCTTAAGGAGAATGGAGTGACGGATACGATGGTGAAGGTCGCGTTGTTTTTAATTGACGGCTTTGAGGAAACTGAGGCCCTGACCACTGTGGATATCCTTCGTCGGGGGGAGGTAGAGGTCACGACTGTTTCTCTGGTCTCCGGTGCTGACGTGGTGGGGAGACATGGCGTTCTCGTTCGGGCCGATGCCCTGTTCGACGAGATCAAGGATGACCCTTTCGATATGTTGGTGATTCCTGGTGGTACTGTGGCCTATACGGAGCATCAGGGGCTTGTCGATTTGGTTCGGCGAGCAGATCAGCGAGAAATGCCCATGGGAGCTATCTGCGCTGCTCCGGCGGTTTTTGGTGTAGCTGGTATCCTCCAAGGGAGACGGGCCGTATGTTATCCCGGGATGGATTCCTGGCTGAAAGGAGCTGTCCCAGGGATGGAAAACGTCGAGACCGACGGACATATCACAACGGCCAGGGGGCCGGCAGTGACGCCTTTCTTTGCCCTTCGTCTTCTTGAGATCCTTAAGGGAGAGCCCACAGCTAAAAAAGTGTCCGAGGAGTTTTTGATTCCCCTGATCTCGTAACACTCTTTTCAAGTTCTGTGCACCTGTACTTCGAAGAGGCCGCCCCGGGAAAGTCCGAGGCGGCTTCTTGTGTGCGGTATGTTCCTAGGGGGGCAAGGCCTATAGCGAGATGGCGTCTACCGGACAGGCAGAAACGCAGGCACCGCAGTCCACGCACTTTTCGGTGTCCACGGCGGCTTTACCGCCAGTCATGGCAATGGCCTCAACGGGGCAGGTGCTGATGCAGCTCTCGCAACCGGTACAGGTGTTCTTATCGATTTTTGCAGACATGGTATTGTCCTCCTTTTGAGTTTAGAAACGGTTTATATACTACTCCCCTTCTCTCTGGGACAACTCTACCACCTTTTTATCGATATTGCAACTGTTTTATAAGTATAACTTAGTTGTAAACACATATATCTAACTTTTTATAAATTTATCGCCACCTCAGACTATGGTGTATAAAAAGCTTTGTAGAGTTTGAGAATGGTCTCGGTCGCTTTGAGGCCCGAGCCGCTCAGGAGCGTAGCTACCGACTGGTGTTTTTTGATGATCCCTTTCTCCCGAAGTTTCCGAATGGCTGGAACGACCACGGCACTGGTAGGCTCCACGTAGATGCCCATTCGGGCAAGGTCGAAGAGAGCGGCGGTGGTCTCGTCATCGGAGACTGCCAGGGCCGAGCCACCGGTATGCCGAAGAGCCTGGAGAATCTCTTTACCGCGAAGAGGCTGGGCGGAAGCGATGCCTTCGGCGACGGTGACGTTGGGACGAATTTGGGGAACATAAGTCAGTCCCTTGGACATGGCCCGAACGATAGGATCGCATGCCAACGACTGGACGGCGTGGAGAGTTGGAAGCTTATGTACGAGTTGTGCGTCCTGGAGGTCGCAAAAGGCCCGGTATGCTCCCAGGATCAAGCTTCCTTGTCCAGCTGGCAGAACCAGATGGTCGGGAAGGCCCATGTCATCCCATATCTCGTAAGCAAAGGTTTTAACGCCCTCGACGAACCAGGGGCTCCAGTTGTGGCTTCCGTAGAAGTTGGATTCTCCGGCTGTTTGAGCAGCCTTGGCGGCTGCTTCTCGAAGTCCTGGTACTCGGATTAACGTGGCTCCGGCGCTCTCAATCTGAACGCACTTTTCCTCAGATGTGTGGGATGGGACGAAGATCCGGCATGAAATCCCCGCTCGGGCACAGTAGGCAGCCATGGAGGCCCCCGCGTTTC
Source organism: Dethiosulfovibrio peptidovorans (assembly GCA_002748665.1). Classification (NCBI taxonomy): domain Bacteria; kingdom Thermotogati; phylum Synergistota; class Synergistia; order Synergistales; family Dethiosulfovibrionaceae; genus Dethiosulfovibrio; species Dethiosulfovibrio peptidovorans. The sequence goes on from PDTB01000023.1 coordinate 73,506, forward strand.
CTGATGAATCCTCTACCAGGGATGTGACCCCGAGTTCTTTGAGGCGGCTCACCAGGAGGGAGATTCCTCGATCCTTGTAGGAACCAGTGGGGCAGAGAAAATCGAGTTTGACCTTGGTCTCTCCGTCGATGTCCAGGGTGATGAGAGGCGTTCGTCCCTCTCCCATGGTGATAGCTTCGCCGGGACGATCAAGGGGCAGTGCTGATGCGTAGTGCCACATGGAGATGGGGGCTCTTTTTCTATGAGCTTGGGGTATGATTGGCGGAGTCTCTCGCCAGTAGGAGAGGTGCCCGCCACAGTCGGGACATCGCCAGAGTTGGCGGTTATCTTCATATGTAGCGGAGCAGAGCTGACAGTTCAGCATAGGATGGGCCTCCTTACGGCGATGTGCGTTTTTTAAGGCGGATCACGGTGTGTTCTTTTTTGCAGGCCTTACCCCCCGTCGGCGATAAAGGTCCCACGCCAGGAGGACGACTCCAATTCCCAGGGCTCCGTCGGCGGCGTTGACGGACAGTCCCCCGGGCCAAGGCACCGGAATGTAGTCCATGACGGCGCCGTAGAGCAAGCGATCCATAAGGTTGGCAACAGCTCCTCCCCAGAGGAACGCAAGCCCCCATGTTTTTTCGGAAGATCTCCAGGGTATGGAGACGGAGAGAACTACCAGCACCACAAAGCCGCTCATGACAGCCCATGATGAGAATCCCCCCCCTATGGAAAAGGCAACCCCTTGGTTCCATTTGGCGGGGAGATCCAGGTGACGGACCAGGGCAGAGCAGCTATAGGACCCCAGGGCGACGAATGCCGCCAGGCTCGATGTTTTCATAGTGTGTTCCTCCTAAGGTCGTCCTCGCGGCTACTCTATCGTGAAGCCCGATTTTCGAAGGCCCAGGATAACGGCATATCCTATGATACACCCGGGGACGGAGCTTGTCAGGAAAGCTCCCTGGAGGGCCCAGAAACCGATACAGTGTCCTGTTGTCGGAGCGATAAGTAACGCCGCAATGGAGGCGCCTATGGGGCCGGTTCCCAGGGGCTCAGCAAGGGCACACCAATCTTTTTTGAAGACTTGATAGGCCAGCCCGACAGCCAGAGCCCCCGGAATACTGCCCGGGAAAGCGAAGAGGGTCCCTGTGCCCATGGAGACCCGAAGGACACTGGTGATGGTGGCTGTTCCCATGGCCCACCAGGGACCAAGGAGAACTGCCGCAATAACGTTGATGGCATGCTGGAAGGGAAAGCATTTTGTCGGACCGAAGGGAAACGAGACCCCGGAGAGCAACAGGGCTGTAGCTGTCAGAAGTCCGGCAACGCTGAGGCGTCGAAGGGCGATGTGACTCGTGGCATGGTCTTGGGGCATGATCTCTCCTCCTTGATGTTGTCAGTCTCTCAGCGACTCAGCAGGTCCTGAGCCGTCACGGCGGTGTGGCTGTCGATGAGATCGGTTGCCTTGGCGAAGTCGATGAAGGTCTGCCATCGTTTGGGGTCGCTGGTCTGGGTTTTCACGAAATAGGGCAGAGTGGCCTGAAAGGCATCGGTCTCCACGACCCTGTCGGCTTCTGGAAGGGCCTTGAAATAGATCTCCAACGCTGCTTGAGGATCCTCTCGGACCCAGTTTATACCCCTCTGTACCGCATCGGCGAAGGCCTGAATGGCAGTAGATTTTGCCGTCGCCGTTGTTGCGGAGGTCACGAAGATGAGTTCATCGTAGTCAGGAATACCGTGCTTTTCAAGCTCGAAATACCCGGTCTTGAGCCCCTTGTGTTGCATGTCAACAACCTCGTATGTTTTGAAGGGGCCCATGACGGCATCCACCTTGCCCGAGGCCAGAGCTGGGACGATGGTGAATCCGACGTTGACTGGCTCGTATTTCTGAATGCCGTTTTCCCTGGCGAATGCGGCCAGGAGCGTGTCCATCAGACCGGGAACCGTGTATCCTATGGTCTTGCCCTCCAGATCTTTCGGTACGGCAATGCCAGAACCGTCCATGTAGAGCAAGGTACACAGGGGGTGTCCTACCAATCGACCGATGACCTTGGGTGAGAGCCCCTCGGCGGCGGCGATGACCGTTTGGGGTTCGTATCCCACAGCCAGGTCCACGGTGCCTGCGATGGCGAGCTTCAGGGCGTCGGAGGTCTCGGAGGGGCTCAGGATCTTCACTTCCAGGCCGGCCTCCCGGAAAAAACCGTTGTCCCGGGCGACATATATGGGCAGGTGATCCACGTTGGGGAACCAGTCCAGCATGAGACTCAGTTTTTCCGTTGCCGAGGCTTGATGGCTCAGGGCAAAAATAAAACTTGCGAGAGCGATGCAGGCTGTTTTTTTCACGACGATTCTCTCCTTTACTTACCTTTCTTGACGGGGGATCATCCACCACCCGTACTTTTGAGCCAAGCATCCCACGATCCACCACAAACTCAGTCCCATGACCGTGAGATAGAGAATGGCGGCAAAGACCAGCTCTGTTTTCAGCCTGGCATTGGACTGGATCATGAGAAACCCCAACCCCTTTTGGGCTCCAACCCACTCGCCGATGACGGCTCCGATGGTTGCCACCGATACGGCGACCCGGAGTCCAGCGAAGAAATACGGTAATGTCCAGGGCCAATACAATCGCTTCATGGTCTCCCAGAAGGAGTACCCCATGAGCCTGAAAAGCTGGACGTGTTTTGGGTCGCAGCTTTTAAATCCCTCCAGGAGCGTGACGGTGATGGGGAAAAACACGATCACCGCTGCCATGACGACTTTACTCACCACTCCATACCCGAACCAGAGCACCAGAACGGGAGCCAAGGCGAAAACCGGGATGGCCTGGGATGCGATGAGAAGAGGCGCTAAAGCCCGTTCGAGCCAGAGGGCTCTGAACATGGTCATGGAGAGGGGCATTGCCACGACCAAAGCCAGGGCCAGGGCCATGAGGATCTCCACCATGGTGACGCCACTGTGGCGGAGGAGCAGAGGAGCCTGATGGATTGCCACTATGATCACCGAACTTGGACGGGGCAGGATGAAGTTTGGGATCTGGGTCAAACGACATGTTGCCTCCCAGAGAAGCAGGAAAGAGCCCCCCAATGCCGGAGTGACGGCAGATCTCATCGTAATATCCCCTCTCGTTGAAGCCTATCCATGATGTGACGGCGCAGGGAGACGATGGTCGGTGAGTCCCGATGCCTCGGCTTGGGGTTGGTGAGACTCAGGTTTTCCAAGACCGTCATGGGAGATCGGGAGAGGACGAGAAGCCGATCAGCGGTGATCAGGGCTTCCTCCACGTCGTGGGTAATCATGACGATGCTCTTGGCGAAGTCTCTCTGGATGACCGTGAGGAGTTCCTGAAGCCCCTGTCTTGTCAGAGCATCTAAAGCTGAGAGGGGTTCGTCCAGCAGCAAGAGTTTTCGTTCGAACAGAAGTGTTCGGGCCAGAGCGCATCTCTGCCTCATACCGCCGGAAACCTGATCCGGACGGTATGTCTCAACTCCCTGAAGCCCTAGTTGGCTCAGAAGGGACAGTGCCCGTTCTCGATCATTTCGGCTGGGGCGGCGGATGGGGAGCATTGCGTTTTCAAGCAGGCTGAGCCACGGGAGAAGCAGGTGCTCCTGAGACATCCACGCTGCATTTTGTGATAAATCGTCGACGGACTTATCTTGCCAGAGGATGGTGCCTTCATCCCGGGGAAGTGCACCGATGAGGAGATCAAAGAGAGTACTCTTACCGCATCCCGAGGGACCGATCAGAGCTACGAACTGGCCTGCCTCGACGTCCAGGGAGAATCCCTTTACGATGGGTATCTCACCGAAATACTTCGTCACTCTCTGGAGGGAGACAAGGCTCATCGATCGCCGGTCCGGGGCAACCTTTTCCAGATGAGGAAGATCACGATCAGCGATAGAATCATATTGACGACCATGTAGCTACCGTTGTAGCCCAGGGAATAGAGCAGGGGATGCTGCCCTTCGGGGGCGTAGCTTGCGAAGAAGATCACCCCAGAGGCTACGTGGCAGGTCAGTCGGGCCGCAGTCCCGACGACGATCCCTCTCCATTGGGGAGATGAGAGGGCACCGGCCAGGCCCAGGGCACCAAAAGCCAGAGGATAGTCCAGAAACGCCTGAGCCGGGTGTACGACGTAGCCATTCAGAATCATCTGGAGCACTCCAGCCAGAGCACCAACGCCTACGCCAGCCTTGATTCCGTGACGGAGAGCGAAGATGAGCAGAGGAACGTTCTCCAGGGTGACCGATCCGCCCTGGGGCATCCGAAAGATTCTGATGTATGAGAGAACGATGGCCAAAGCAGCACAGAGGGCCCCTTCGACGAGGATACGGGTGTTGAATTTCATGATGAAGGCCTCCTTGATATGGAATGGATATGAGTTGATCCGGAGGCAGGAAGGGCACAGAAATAGAGCAATGTGGAGGAATACGTATAAGTAACTTCCCTGCGCCGGCATGATCCGGATCAGGTTCCAGGGGTCGAGGCTTTACGCCTCCTCTCAGCCGGAGCACCGACTCCCCCAGTTCCATTTGACGTTGTACACCGTCTCTCACGTTCTGTCAACCGTCGATGAGTATCAAAGTCTATCCCGTGTGTAGGTGTTAGGTGTTCAAGGGAACCTCTGCACCTCTAAAAACCTATATCCGAGTCTCCAAGCCTCAGGTCGTTCCGCCAAAGCCCTATCTCGCCCAAACGTATTTTTGACCTATGCTCCGTATCGTCGCCTTGAAGGGTATCTCCTGTGTCCTCTCGGCTTGGGAGGACGTCCGTCTCGCCCGAGTCGATACTTCACGACGGCAGGTCAAAAACACGAACCTCGAATAGACTCCGTCGAAACGGGTCGAAACGGCCTGAGGCGAGTTTCTGAGTTTTTAGAGGTTCCCTAGAAGAGGAAGAGAGAATGTTCTTGTTTTTTGTTTTGACACACTATAAGATACCTATATGGCCTGTGTTTGGAGTTTGTCAGTTTTTAGAGGTTCCAAAAGAAGGAGGTCTTTTTGTATGAGTTGTTCGAGGAAAAACGTTCTGTCGTTCGCCCTGTTTGCTTTGTTTGTCATGATGGCTATCTGTGCCCAGGCTGCTCCCAGGGTGATTAAGATAGGTCACACAGGAACTAAGGAACACCATTACCAGATGTACCTTGAAACCTGGACTAAGAACGTCTCGGAAGCGACCGATGGTCGATACACGTTCGAGATATATCCTTCCGACCTTTATGGAAAGCCCAACCAGCTTATTGAGGGTTGTCAGCTCGGTACTTCCAACATGGTTCTTGCGACAGGTTCTCTCCTGACCTCCTACAGCCCGAAGATCGGTGTCCTCAACTTGCCGTTTCTCTTCAAGGACTCCAAGGAAGCTCATGATGTACTGAACGGCCCTATTGGAGCTGAGTTCGAGGAGAGCTTGGCAAAACGTAACCTGATTGTTCTCGGCTGGTGGGAGAATGGTATGCGTCATCTTTTCCCCGCCACGCCCGTCAACAAAATGGAGGAGTTACAAGGTATGAAGTTGCGGGTGGTGAACTCCGCCGAGATGATCGACACGATCAACGCTTTCGGAGCCAGCGCTGTGCCCATGGGCTTTAACGAGGTGTACTCCGCCTGGCAGCTCAAAACGATTGATGGCTGCGAGGGAACCATCACCCACATGCTGACCCAGAAGTATTATGAACTGACGAAAACCGCTGCTCTCCTGTGGTATATGCATGTTCCGAACCCCTTGATTATCTCTAAACAGCTTTGGTGCTCAATCCCGAAGGCCGATCAGGCTATCTTTATCAAAGAGGCCCGCAAGATGAGCGATTTCTCGTTTGACTACCAACGTAAGATGGACGAGAAGGAGATCAAAAAATGTGAAGAACTGGGTGTCGTCTTCACTCGTCCCGATCGTGAGCCTTTCGTCAAGGCTGTCGAGCCGGTCTACGAGAAATACCGTCCAAAATACGGCGAGATGATCGACAAAATCCACGCTGTCACGGGGAAATAAGCGAGTCCTTTACTGACGCCCGACACCGCCTTGGGCAGAGACCCAAGGCGGTGTCGGGCGTTTTTTCGGTATGTTGCCCAAATTTAAAATGGAGGTTCGACATATGCTTCACCTGCTGAAACGCATGAACGACGGGATTGCCCGGGTGTTGCAAGGGTTGTTGGTTTTGCTGATGGGGTCCATGTCGGCGATTATCTTCATCCAGGTTATCTACCGTTATCTCCTGAGGTCTCCTCTGTCCTGGTCCGAGGAGCTCTCGCGCTATCTTTTTTCGAGTATTATCTTCTTCGGGGCTGTTTTGCTTTATAGAGAGTCGAAACATATCAATATGTCCATTGTGGTGGATTCAATTAAAAATACGTTTGTACGTCAGAGTATTATCATCATCGCACATCTGTTCTCCGTATTTTTCCTGGTCGTTATGCTCTGGTATTCATTCCCCATGGCGCTCCAGATCCTGGAATTTGAGGTGGCCTCGCCGTCCATGGAGTGGCTGAAGATGGGGCATGTTTTTCTTATCGTCCCCGTAGCAAGCCTCATATCGTTTTCCATGATGCTGGAGGTCGTTGGCGATTCACTTATAAAGCTGAAGGGGGCAAAATAGATGGGAATCCTGATGCTGCTGTTTTTTGTCGCGTTCCTCGTCATTGGGGTCCCCATCGCCGTTGCGCTGGGGCTCACCTGTATCTTTTCCGTGCTCGTCACGGGGGCGTTTGACCTCCAGGTCTTAATTCAGAAGACTTTCAACGCTGCAAATTCGTTCTCGTTAATGGCTATCCCCTTTTTTATCCTGGCCGGTAATATCATGGCCTCTGGTGGTGTCTCTCGTCGTCTTGTCAACCTCGCTGGAGCGATCTTCGGTCGACTTAACGGTGGCCTGGCGCTTGTCGCCACTCTTGCGTCCACATTTTTTGGCGCTGTTTCGGGCTCGGCGCCTGCGACGACAGCTGCTATCGGTGGCGTTATGATCGAGCCCATGGTGGAGAAGAACTACGATAAAAATTTTGCAGGTGCGGTGGTTGCTGCATCAGGAACCATAGGTCTCATCATCCCGCCGAGCCTCACCATGGTGCTGTACGGTGTCAGCACGGGAGTCTCGATAGGCGATCTCTTTCTGGCAGGGATCATCCCCGGTATTATCTTTTCCATGGCTCTGATGGTCATTGAATACGTCATCTCCGTAAAACGAGGGTATAAGGGTGAAGAACGAGCTTCTCTGGCGACGGTGGGCAAGAAATTTCGGGAGGCTGTGTTTGCGATCTTCATGCCGGTTATCATTCTGGGTGGTATCTATGCGGGTATTTTTACTCCCACTGAATCGGCAGCAGTCGCGGTGGTCTATGGCCTTATTGTGGGTGTATTCATCCATAAGGAGCTGACTCTGCGATCTATCCCGTCCCTTATTCTCAAGTCTGCTAAGTCAACAGCTCTTGTGATGTATTTGATGGTTACCGCTGAGATCATCAGTTACGTTTTGGTGAGTGAGCAGATTCCTCAGAATATCGCTGCGGGAATCTTGGGTGTCTCCAATAACGCTATCGTTGTGCAGCTTTTCATGGTACTGATTCTGATGGTTGCGGGGACATTTCTGAACAACTCTGCCGCCATGGTTCTTTTGGCGCCGATCTTTTATCCCATCATAGTCAGTTTAGGAATCGATCCTCTGTTCTTTGGCATTATCATGGTCATCTCCCTGGCCATAGGACATAATACCCCTCCCGTGGGGCTCTGCCTTTTCATCGCCTGCGATATAGGTCACCTGAAATTTGAGGAGTTGATTCGCGAGATTGCGCCGTTGGTTGCGACCATGGTCGTGACCTTGCTTTTTCTGAATTTCTTTCCAAAGATTATTCTCTTTTTGCCGAACGCTTTGCGGTGACGTAAATAAAGCTAAAAAATACGGCGTATCCTTTGGCCTTGAGACAGGGATACGCCGTAACTATGGTGACATATAAAATGCCTCGGTCTGGAGATGTTGTTCAACCTCTTGCTTGTGCCAACGTAAACCCCTTCCCAAATGTTCCATACGCTTTATAATTTTATTTTTTTAAATAGTTATGTGTAGTGATGTAATTCATTTCAGGGTATAGTCTTGTTTCTATGATATACTACCTGACATGGTTTGATAAGTATAAACATGACCGAGTTGTTGAGAGAAGAAGTGGGGGAATATGCTTTAGATAAAATTTTTGTCGTTGAATTGAGTTCTTGGTGTAAAGGGTAGAATATATGGAGCCCTTGGTGATAAAACTATGAAAAATAAGGTGGCTATTTGTTTTTGCCTTGCCTCCTTTTTTATGATTTTTTAAATAAAAAGAAAAAAAGATCCCCTGTTGTTCTGAATAAATATTTTAGTTTGAAGTAAGGTAAGGTAAAGTAAAGAGGTGTTGTATATGACTATGCGGGGAAAGTTCGTCTCAATGGTTCTTGCTGTGCTAATAGTTGTTCTGGTGATGGTCGGGGTGACCTATTTCAGGTCGAAAAATCTTCTAAGTGCTCAAATTAAACAGTTCGCTCACGAAGAAATTCAAAAAGCAACTCAGATCCTTCAGAGCTATGTGACAGTTGCAGAGAATATCGTTGAAAACGGTAATAGCCTGATCCAGTTAGCCTGGGTCAGTGAGGCGACTAGAAACGTAGAAACGATACGAAAAGCCATGGAGGTTATGACCAATCAGAATAAAAAACACGGAGTTCTGACCGCCTACTTTGGTTTTGAATCAGATGGTTCTGCTGCTGCTGGGGCCGGGATTCAACCCGATAAAGACTATGATGCTCGAACGAAACCGTGGTATAAGAAAGCTAAGAAGGCCGCTGGCCGTGTCGTTATTCAGGATGCCTATATCGATCCCTGGACGGGTAAACTCGTCTATACCCTGGCTCGATCTGTGACAGATTCGGAGGGGAACTTTATAGGAGTCGTCGCTGCTGATGTTGATCTCGAATCTATCGGTAATTT